>JACZKK010000018.1 GCA_014860115.1 Ignavibacteriaceae bacterium | reverse complement strand
ACAGTGGACCCAGTAAACTCTGGGTAAATGATGGCAAGGGTATGTTTTCTGAGAGTCGCCAAAAATTTGGCATATCAAATGCCCAGGCACATGATGTTGGGATTGAAGATCTGAATGGAGATTCTTTCCCAGATATTTTTTTGATACTTCATGGAGACTCGAGTAAAGTTTTTTTCAATGATGGTTCAGGGAATTTTACCGATAGTCAACAAAATTTAGGAAAGGTGGGTGATAATCCTCAAACTGTCGTGCTAGGCGATATTGATGGTGATAACGATGTTGATGCATTTATCACGTATTCGCGTTTGCCGAATAGGCTATGGGTAAATGATGGTCACGGCATTTTTGCCAGATCAGATATTGAGTATGGGGGAAGCACCTCACCATTGATGTTTGTAATTGATTTTAATGGTGACCAATCTCTCGATTTGTTCTTTTGTTATATTGACCAACCTGGAAAGGTTTTGATCAATGATGGTTCAGGCAACTTCACTGAAATAGATCAAGGAATTGGAAAACAAGAAGGTTGTGATGGCGTTGATAGTGGAGATATTGACGGGGATGGTGATAACGACATTGTTGTGACCAGCATAAAAAATGGGATCACAATATGGCTTAATGAACATAACACAGGGACATTTATTGAATCGGGACCGGAATTCTATCCCGGGACGATAAATGTTAAGTTATTTGATGCCGATCTTGATGGTAACTTGGATTTGATCGCCGCTAACATATTGGAGAATGAAACACGATGGTGGTTGAATAACGGCAATGGATTATTTATACCCACAGATCAACTATTTGGAAATAGCTGGGCTTCTTCAATTGCAGTTGGAAAATTAGATACGGATGATGCCTTTGATGTTGTTGTCGGGAACAAAAATGACTCCGACGGAATCGAAGTTTATTTCGGTGAATAAGTTGTTGTTAGGTTTGATCCAACTGAAGGCAAGAAGCAGGCAAACCCCTCATCGACCATTGGCAGATAGAAATAATTGTTTATAATAGTTAATAAAGTTAAAAATTTTCTAATATCATTGATATAAAATTATAGTTGAAAAATTAAATTTTATGCATCATCTGAAAAATTTCATTATCCAAAATAAATAGCGTTTGAATCGATTTTCTGAATTTTCTTTAAGCTTATCTACAGTTAATTGATTGTTTTCATGAACCCTTGAAGTTTTTCAGTTCATTGACATATTGAAACTGCTGAAGTTAATTAATCGGCATCATTGCTTTTGTTGCCCACCATTTGAGCACCGCTATTTCTCTCAGCAAATGATATTAAAATATTTGGCTAATGTCAGTTAATTCATCAGCGGTTTAAATATGTCAATTAATATTCCTTTTAAATATCCAAACGTGCATGTGAAATTTCAATTTGAGCTATTCATTTCGCTTCAAATCATAATTCATATGTTCAAGAATTAATTTTATAACTAACTTAAATTTTAAAAAAATATTTTGACGATGAAGTAATCATGTCAATTAATTTAATAAAGGCGGTCCTTTCAGACCGCCTTAGAAATAATCTATCGGTTTACTTAACTAATAACATCTTCTTAACAGAAACGAAATTATCGGTTCGTAATTCGTAGATATACATTCCGGTTGCTACATTACTTGCGTTCCACTGGTATTGATACTTTCCAGCTTGTAGTGATGTATTAACCAATTCGCCTACTTTCTCTCCCAACATATTGTAGATCGAAAGTTTTACATTTGCCACATCTTCTGGCAATGAGAACTCGATCACTGTGCTTGGATTGAATGGGTTCGGATAGTTCTGCTCAAGTGCGTACTTTGCAGGAACTAATTCACCTGATACCATCAACTTCATAATTGAGGCATCACTGATTACTACATCTTCTCCTGCTTTCAGGTTTACATTTACTCCCTTACCGCTTTCATCCATCAGCCTTATATCCATTCCCTCTACTCTTACTGTTAATGGATATGTTACGCCACTCATATCTATCGTCTTCACTGAACTGTTGATATTCTCAGCTATCCTTCCACTGCTGAACCTGATATCAAACATTCCTGTTGGTGGTGCAGGGGGTAATTCATAGTCGTCTAGATTGACTTCACCCTTTACTGCATACAACGTATAATTTATTCCCGTTGCATCTGTAAGTACTATTCTTCCCCAATCTTCAGCAAAGTATTCTGTTGCTTCACCTTTTGACATCGTCTCAGGTATGATTATCTGGCCTGCTGCATTCAGCTTTATCCAGTAACCAAGACCTGGATCAAGAGTGGTAGCTACTGAATAACCGCCTGCATATTTGAAGATCGATCCACTCTGTAATCCAGGAGGATTTGTGGTTACGTTTGCTGCTGTTACTACTAATTCATATCCGCCAAACAGGTTCCAGCCTGATGCTGCTGTGATCGGATCGTGTGCTACTACATTTATTCCACCTGCCGGCCATTCGTCGCCTGTATTATAGGTTCTGGCTCCAGCGTGTTTCATCCAGTAGCCTGTGCCAGGTACTGCTGCCGTTACTGACTGATATCCTCCGTCATATCTGAATACGTTGGCACCCAAATCTCTGAATGACCACCACGTATTTACATCTTGATCTACAGGATGTAATCCAGGAATCGAAACCATATTCCAACCATTTAGTATTGTTACGGATACTTGGAAACTTGTAATTGTCATAATATCAATAGTAAATACTCCATCGCTCACATCATCAATACTGGTATTTAAAATATCTTTTATTCTTATAAGACATTCGTTAGATGAATCCGTTCCAGATACAGTCCAGTTATATGTTCCGGTACTTTGGATTGAACTTTCAATAGTATACCAAGTTGTACCATTATCAGTACTTAGTTCGATACTTACATCATTAATATTCTGACTTGTCCAGGTAATGTTTTTACTCTCACCAACCATCCAGATCTCTCCACCGTTTGGAGATAGAACTGTAATATTTGAAGGGTAAATAATATCCGAAAAGTTTGTCTCAGTGTAATCTACATTTGCGTTTAAAACTTGTTCTGTAGTTTTAAACTGTACCCAGTAAAAATCATTTGGGTATGAAACAGTTGAAACTGAATTACAATCCTTCCAATCAGTCCATTCGATCAAGCCAACATTATCAAACCAGGATTTTCCTTCTCCGGATTGAGGTGATTCACTTTGAAGTCTTAAATTAATAAATTGAGTATTGCTCGGAACATTGAATTCATTATGATAAAATGACCAATTATTGGTGCCACTGACTTCTGCATCTAAGTCATTAGTGCCAATCGGGTATAATTGAGTGCGTGATTCAAAGAACTGTATTAAGATTCCAGCATTAACCGCATTATCAGTTCTCAGATTTGCATGTAAAGTATAATCTGAACTATTAGAATACAGCTTTATTCTTTTCTCCAAATAAGTATAAATGGAACTAAAACCTGCTGGACGCTCCTGGCAAAACGATCTTGAACCTGTAAATGATTCCGTTGTATCATAGAATTCATCTGCATTATTTATTTCCCAGAGAGTGCAACCTTCGTTTTCAAAATTGCCAAACCATATTAGCTGTCTTCCCAATCGATATTGCCAATTTCCTTGTGGAGTAACATTGTCTACAGATGAAATACTGCCATTCTTTTCCAGCAACACAGGACTGGAAATCCAGGCACCATTTTTTTCTTCAAGGTTTATTTCTGCTGAAGAAGAAATTTGAAATCGATTTAACTTTGTTGTGTCCAATACAATTTCTGCAGTTATATTTTCTCTATCTATATTTAGGTAAGTATTTAAATCCTTAGATCTCTTCGCCAGATCATCCAATAAATATAAACCAAGTTCACCCTTTGCACGGACAGGAATATAATCATCAATATATACGGGAGTAATGCTGTATTCATAAAAACCGGTTTCATCAATTTTTGAATTTAATATCATACTGGGAAAAGTTTCGGGATAATTTAAATCGAAGACGAAATTTCCAAGTGAGTGTGCAATCAGTTTTCCATTATAAATTTCCACACCTTGAATTATATGCGGATGGTGACATATAACGGCATCAGCACCATTGTCAATTGCAAAGTGACGTATTTCAATATCGCTTTCAAGCGGTGCTCTCAGATCAGCAGAATATTCCTCATCTTCATTCAAATTTTCATTCATCATTAAGCTACTGAATGGATCTGCCGGATTTACTGAGTACTCAACACCCGAATGCATTTCAAGAATTATCAAATCAGCAATATCTCTTACTGAATTAATTTGTTGAACGATATTCGATTCTGTAAGGTTAGCAAATCCCGGTTTGTTAAATCCAGCATCTAAGTAAGGCTGCCAGTTATTGTACTGACCTGTTCGATCACTCGAACCAAGTAATGCTAAGTTTACTCCGGATTTAAGGTAAAATGCAGGCTGCATCGCTTCATAATAATCGGCACCTGCACCGAAGTATAATATTTGTTCTTCATCCAGTAGAGATTCAGTATGTTGTAAACCTACCAATCCATAGTCGATGGTGTGATTATTTGCAATTGTAACCATATCGATGCCTGCATAAGATAATGCGGTTACATTTTCCGGAGAACCTCTGAAAACTACTGATTTTGTTGGATGAGGTGTACCCTGATCCGTTAGTGGACATTCGAGATTTGCAACAGTTATATCAGCAGCTTCACCAAGAATTGCAGAAGTAGGATCGAAGATAGCTTCATAACCAGATAGATCAATCAATTCCTCAATTCTCCTGGCAAGCATCACATCACCAACAAAATTCATTGTTATCGGAAAAGTTGTTGGCCCCGGATCTACAGTAATCTGACAGGAAGCTCTTCCATGCAAATCGGTTTCATCTATAACTTCTAATAGAACTGTATAATCGTGATCATCTTCAACAATAAATGTATGAGATGGATTGGGATCAGTGCTTGTCGAATCATCACCAAAGTCCCAGAAATAATCGTGAACTTCACTATCAGGATCATACACAAAGCTAGTGAATTCAACATCCACACTTGTAAGACCTTCACGGTTTTTATAGAGTTTACCGATTGAAAAACTTATTTCAACCTGTGGTGAAATTGGCAAAGAACTAGTTATGTCGATTATCTCATCAAAGTAACAAACTCCTTGCGATGTGTAGTCTCTGTCATTTATAAATACTATTCCTTTCACTTGAGGCAGATATCCAAACCTTGCTATCCAATCATCTGCAACGGGAAGTTGATATTCATTCCAGACATTATTTGGAAATGCACCTTGATAAACAGTAATCCAATCGTCAGGATTTACCTGTTCTGTTCCGGCAAAAGAATACAATAAGGTGTTAATGGAATCTGTTATTCCAAAACCCTGTATCTCAGCTACTTGTTGAATATAATTCGAGATTTGCCACACATCGCCGGAGTCAATTGTTACAGGTGTAATAACTTCAAGCTTCCATGTATTACCATATAATTTTAATGAATAAGGTGAGTTGTTGTAAGTAATATTGTTTTCCAGCGTCCACATAGTAGGATTGATATCCTGGTTTGAATAAGATTGAAGTTGAACCTCCCCATCGTCAAAGTTCTCAATAGTATCAACTTCCGCTTCACTTTCTGATAAATGAGGCAAACTATTGGCGAGACAGTTAGTCCGTCCAGATATTATCAGAAAAATAAGTGTTAAAACTATTGAATAATAAAATTTTATAAGCTTAATGTCTTTCATATGTATATCCATTTAAGCTCAACATTTTAATGAATCCGCCTTGTAAATAAATACAATACTTATCTTTAATCTTTAAGCAAGTTGAACACATAACTTATTATTTGTTTACGATTTATTTGATTAATATCATTTTCTTCACCGAAACAAATTTATTCGTTCTCAATTCATAGATATACATCCCTGTAGCAACGTTTTGTGCGTTCCATTGATAGCTGTACTTTCCTGCCATCAACGCTGTGTTAACAAGTTCTGCTACCTTTTCTCCCAACATATTGTAAATCGATAGTTTTACATTATCAACATCTTCCGGTAATGAGAATTCGATTACTGTACTTGGGTTGAATGGATTAGCGTAGTTTTGGAATAAAGTTGTTTCTGTTGGAAAATTTTCTTGATATTCTTGAGCTATTGAAGTAATTATCTCTCCAAGAATTCCTTTCGAACTAACTTTGAAAACTGGAATTGCAAAGTCAGTTAAATAATCACCAAGGCCTATTGCACCACCAAAACAGTCCGAAGTTGCATATGAATGATCTAATCCTAACTGCGGATAATTGAGTAACACCTGTTCAGAATTCCACCTTAATAATCCTAGAGTATCAATCTTCTGACCAAACGTACCATTTGTGTAACTGCTTATAAATATACAAGAACCTGAGTCAGAGGGGACTATAGGAATATATGTTGTTACACCTGGATTATTACTTAATGAAATAGAACCTTGATTAAATAATATTGTTCCATTGTTTCTGAGCCCTTGAACTTGTAATATTTCATGATTACCATTTTTTTTACCCATCCAACCATAGAAGTAATATCCTCCATACTGCATTATACTAAGCATAGTATTACTATGAAGACTATCAGCAATCTCAACATAAGGTTCCAGCCAAAGGTTGTTACCAAGTGAATCTTTCCTCTGGGCTACAAGCCTTCTATTATTTATGCTACCAGTTACACCAGTTAAGACTATACCTCCTTCCGGGTCAGGCACAGGTTGACCGAGCATATTGCCATAGTACTGGTTTATTATCTGCCCGTTTTGGTTTATCCGGTAAATGGTGCTAGTCTGAATATAATAGTTCCCATCGCTTGCTCTTACTATACTTGCAGGTTGACTATCAGTACTATTCTCGAGAAATATTCCCGTATCACTCCATACGCGCTCTCCTAAATCATTTATTCTGTTGACTATGTAATCGTAAGTATAATTTTGTAATACTTGTGGCCAAATAACTATACATCCTCCGTTGCCATCACTAACTAATGCCTGATTACCGTGATTTATTTCTGCTGTTGTAACTCTCACTCCTGTCGGCCCCCATAATAAATTACCTGCACTATCTATCCGTTGTGCCCGTATTCTATATATAAAATCTGAACCTGCTATTAAATCATCTAAATAAGAAATAATAACTCCGCCCTCACCATCTTCAATAATTTCTGCGTACCATTGTTCGGGCAGCTCACCAGGTATTTGTTTCAATGTTCCCCACGGTTTGAAACCATATTTATCTAATCTCTCTAATCCTAATTTTCTTGGATAGTCGGTTGTACCGTATTCATAAGTTATATAACATCCTCCTGCACTGTCGCTACAAAGGTCAGGGTTTAAACCGTAACCAACTATCAGGTTATTGTTTGGATCAGTTGACCATTGTGCAAAAGAGGCATTAATCAATAAAAGAATTAAAAAAAGAAAAAAGTGTTTCATAGCATCACCTTTCTAACTTTAAAGTGTAAAAGAGGTATTTTAGATTCAGTACAGGAATGAGCATAGATTTAATGTATCTCCTCGAATTAAATTTTAGATACAAATCATACCTGTTTATCCATTTATTTCAAAATGATCTATAGTTCTTGCAATTTCTTGTCATTGCATATAGAACTGGCCTCCAACCAAGCTCAAATATCCTGACTGATATACAGATGAAAAGATGTCATTGTTCCGTGTGCCTTCTGCCCATAAAAATGAAATTCATATGTAAATCCTTCAACTCTCGTATAATAGTTTGGCCCAAAGTCCGGTGGAGGTAAATAGTATGTTATAGGATTTCCAAATTGATCCTTCCAAACAAACAATTCTTTGTTATAAAAATATTTATCAGTTACATATAATGGAGAATTGTCAATTGGTCTTTGCACTATTACGCTATCCATGAGCACATCCTGATTTAGTACCCAGCTAAACTTTACGCTGTCACCACTAAATGCATAAACATGATCTAATACAATATTAACGAAAGGTAATCCATCTTGAAGAGTAATCTCCTTAGTAGTAGTTAAGTCTTCGACAATCTTAACTGAAAAATAAGCAGTATCATAATACTGCAAATAGAGATATAGATCATAAATGTCTGGCTCAAGATTTAATAAACTGTCAGGTGTATTCTTACCGGTATCCGTTCCCATCAAATAAATTCGAGCACCTTGTGGATTGGATTTAATTACAAGTTTGCCTTTTGATGATTGAGATGGTGGGTTGGTTGGATTATCTTCTGAACATTGGATAAATGTCAGACAGATCATTGAAAGAAAAAAAATAATTAATATTCGCATAAAAACCCTCACTGTTTTTAATAACCTGTACAAACTAAAAGAAAATATTTGAGGAAGGCAAGAAGAATCGATTTGTAATTAGCAAATAAAAACCCCTGCTTTAATGCAGGGTCGTAAGAAATAAACTATTTTATGTGATTATTAGACCTTATTTACAGGAACGAATTTTTCTTTGACAAGCAGCCAGAGAACTGCTGAAATAGCCAGAGTTGCACCACTGATGATAAATATTAAATTTTTATCTTCGGCCTGTTGAATGAAATATCCTAACACCAAACTGACTATGAGCTGCGGAAGCACAACCGAAAGATTAAATATGCCCATAAAAAATCCCATCCTGCTCTGGTCAACTTTTTCAGACATAATTGCAAAAGGTAAGCTTACAATTGCCGCCCAGCCAATACCGCATACTGCCATTAACAGGTAAAGAACGAGAGGTGAATTGCCAATAAGTACTATTCCGAAATAACCAACTGCCATTATAGCAACACAAGTAAGATGTGTTTTCACTCTTCCTATCTTTTCGGTTATTGGCTCAAGAACAAATGCTGGTAAAATAAATCCAACTGCATTCAACACAAGAAATGAAATTGCTATTATTTGTCCTGTCTCTGTTTGATCTGCAGGGTTTAATTTTTGCTGTATAAAAGCAATTATATAAACGAACATAGTTTGCACACCAATCCACGAGAAACCGTGTGCAAAATATAATTTAAATAGTTCACCCCATTCAGTAACTTTTGATTTTGTTGCTGTTACTTCGGTTTCTTTTTTTTGTTCTGTAAGTTCTTTACTTTCTTTAATGAAAAAAGGAGGTATAAACGAAAATCCAAGAACTATAAATGCACCCAGATATATCAGAAAATAATTTCCAAAGATTGCTCCGAGTGCGTAAGCCATCACTCCCCAAAAACCAGATATAGTTTGCATCCAGGTATATCCTTTTGTTCTGGGCACTCCATCAGGAGTAACATCTGCAATTACCGAGCGAGTAGGATTAAAGCTAATGTTAATTGCAAGATCAAGAGTTAATGCAACCACAATTGCAACAGCAAGAATACTACCAATCCCTAAAAAGTCATTTATCGCTCCGATATTCGGAAGAGCAATAATCATTATTGCTGCTAACGTTCCGCCAATTAAAATAAATGGTCTTCGTCTTCCACCCCAAAACCAAACTTTATCACTGATAAATCCAACAATCACCTGGCCAAATATTCCTGCTAGCGGACCTGCAGCCCAGACAATACCAATTTCGTGAATGTCTAATCCATATTGTGAATTTAATATCCAGCTCAGCACTGCAATCTGAATAGATAATGCAAAGCCCATAGCAGTTGCAGGCAGAGCAAGCAGCGCGTAAAAAGTGTTGGTAAGTTTTTTCTGAATAGCGAGCATTTTATTTCCTTATTAAAAATATTTCTGCAGTCATTTTATTTATTTGAATGTTATCAACAAAATCAAGTTTGATTTCTTCTTTCGATTTTAGATTAAGTAATCCATTTGCTTCCGGTAAAAACTTTTTTATTTGTGAAGATTCTATTGATAATTCTTCTTCACGGGAATTAATTAGAACAAGTGTTGTTTCATCTTCATAACTTTTAATCAAAATGTAAACATCATCGAACGCATAAATATGCCTTAACTTTCCCTTTGAAAGAACTGTGTTCTCATTCCTTAATTTTAAAAGTTCTTTAATATAGTCGTAAAGATTATTTTCAGTTTCGGTTCTTCCTTTCCGTACAAAAGCATTTCTATCATCACCATTAAATCCACCGGGAAATGGCTGTCTTAATTCACCGTGTTTAGTCCCACCTGTAATACCGAGCTCTGTCCCATAAAATATTTTTGGAATACCTCTTGTGAATAGAACAATGTTTAGTGCGATTTTATATTTATCGATATTTCCATTGGCAACGAGCATTGCTCGATCTACATCGTGGTTATCAAAGAAAACCATCAAGTTATCAGGATCAGAATAAACAATATCCTGAACGATTGTTTCATAAACTTTATAAATGCTCTTTGCTCCACTAAGATAATCACGTATTGCATCTGACAAAGCAAAGTCAGTGACTACTGGAAGGTTTGAATCAAAGTCCATTTTCCTGACAGGAGATTTAGTCTGATAACCAGAAACCACTGAAGGAACACCCTGCCAGATTTCACCGACAATATTGAAGTTAGGATATTCTGATAAGATTGCTTCCGCCCAATCAGCTAAATACTTCTGATCATTATACGGATAAGTATCCTCTCTGATTCCGTCGATGCCGGCATATTCAATCCACCAAAGTGTATTTTGTATCAGATAATTTTTTAGAAAAGGATTTCGTTGATTTAAGTCAGGCATATAGTCAGTGAACCACCCCTGCTGATTCATTTTTACAATTGTTGAATCGCCATGAATATCAAGGAAAGCCATTTTATCATGAGAAGCTCTGATAAAATTTTCAGATGCTCCGTTAAACCAATCATTTGAAGGAAGATTCTTTACCCAGTAATGATTAATTCCAATATGATTGCTCACGTGATCAAGAATAATTTTTAAATTTCGTTTATGTGTTTCATCGATTAATTTTTTATATAATTCATTACTTCCGAAACGAGGATCAATTTTATATAAATCAGTTGCTGCGTAACCGTGATAGCTCATCCACATGTTATTTTCAAGCATTGGAGTAATCCATATTGCAGTAACGCCAAGTTCTTTTAAATAATCAAGTTTTGAAATTATACCTTTGATATCGCCACCTTTGCGTCCATCAATATCTGCAGAAGTAAATTGGTCAAGTGAATCGCCAATAGAATTATTATTGGGATTACCATCACAGAATCGATCAGCAAAAATCAGATAGATTACATCTTCATTTGAGAATCCCTGATGATTATTTATTGATATTTCTCTTTCCAGTATTGGATATACAATTTCCTTTTCAACATCATCTTTAGAGAATTTCAATTTGTAATTACCTGATTCAAGGTTTTCAGAGATGACCAGATCAACAAACAAATAATTAGAATTTTTGGGATTCTGAACATTAAGTATTTTCAATTCATTATCTGATGAACTTGCTCTTACACCCGAAAGATTTTCACCATAAACCATGAGTTGAACGGTTTCCCATTTCATTCCAACCCACCAATTTGGTGGTTCAATTTTGTCAATTGAAAAGTTTTGAGAGAAGCCTGGAAGGCTATAAATAAATATTAAAAGTAATGTTTTGAAAATATTGGGATACAAGAGGTTTTATGACCTTTGAATTTATAAATCGGAAGTTAAAATAGCCAAAGGGATGTAATTTTGAAAGACGATTTTACCCTGTCCAAATCTATCATTCTGATTATCCTGAATCCTAAATTATTTTGAAGCTGTTCTTGAGGCATAATTATTGTTTTAATTAATGCAGGTCGAGAAAAACAAAAAAAAAAACATATGATGCGATTTATAAAATTATTTCCAATTTTCTTTGTGATTGGTATAATCGGGCTAATTGTTTCCTGCGAGGATGATAAAACAACTAATCCACAAGATCAGGCTCCCGCAATACCACCACAATCAAGTATGGTTATTAATTTCGATGAATTTCCTGATACTGCTTCAGGCAGCGCTCCAGATAATCCTCTTCTTTTAAAAAGAAACTGGAGCTGGGCAGCTGGAAATGTAGCAGTTTGGAATTCCGTTCTAACGTTAACTCTCGCTGTACCTGTTGCTGCTTTTGTAGAAGCATTTAATCATCAGCCAGTTAAGCAAGCTGACGGAAGCTGGCTATGGCAGTTTAGTGTTTCCATTCAGGAAGAGTTATTTACTGCTAAACTTTACGGTAAAACTGTCACCGAAGGTGTTGAATGGAAAATGCTTCTCACAAAGCAAGGAGCCTACACTGATTTTGAGTGGTTCACCGGATTTTCTAATCTTCCAGCAACTGAAGGAACCTGGACTTTAAATAAAGATCCAAATCAAGTTTCACCGTTTCTATATATTGAATGGAAGCGAAACACTGCTGAAGGTACAGTTGATTTAAAGTATACAAGCATTGCTTCCGGAAGTTTGCAGAATGGAAGCTACATACATTATGGAAAGACAAATGAAATTCCTCATAACCGATTCTACCAGATTTATGGTGCTGAAGAAAATCGGTTGATAGATATCTATTGGAATTACGAGCAGCGTTTTGGAAGAGTAAAAGATGCAATTTATTTTGAAGATAGCAACTGGCACTGCTGGGATGAAAGGCTTGACGATATAAATTGTCCCGAATGAAATTAATTATTTTTATTCCTCTAAGAAGGCAGTCAGGGTGGCTGCCTTTTTTATTTTTACTTGGTTCGATTAAGCATTTAATTAATGAAATTACGATATTTGTAATACATTAGTTCAACTTCTTTCAATAATGAACAGGGAGGCTGCTATGAAGCTTTTACTAATTTTAATTCTTACCATTTCCACTGTTATATCTATTGCTCAAACAAAATTTGTATCCGAAGAAGACTACCGGAAAGTTGAATTAGGGTTGACTTTTGAGGAAGCGGAAAAAATATTTGGTGTCGATGGAACTCTGGATACAACTCTCATTTACGTCTGGCCAGAAAACAACCTGCAAGTGGAATGGGTGAAAGGTAAGATTAATTCCTACTCAACAACAAGCGCTATGTTAAAAGAAGGCGAGATAAACGGCTATGAAAAATTAAAAGAAGCCTGTGCTGGTGCTGATGGTCCTATGACACATAACCAGACATATGAAGATGTCGCAAAGCTAATTGGGAAAGAGGGACAAAAACCGGATTGGGAAAGATATTTATGGTGGGTGAACAAATACAAGAAAATAAAAATTGTATTCCAGCATGGGAAAGTAAAATCAAAAGAAATGTTTTGATTTATTCAACCCTGTATTTGGAGGGCAGATTAAATAGCTACCATTAATTTTGTCCTCTTATTAATTTTCCGAAAAATTTCTTCTTGCTATTAACAGCAATTAAGAGGATTTTTACGTTTGATTTTTCAATTGGAACATCTCGCTAAAGCGGAATGCAAAAAGAAGACACTGAAAAAAATATAACTGTAAACCGTAAAGCAAGACATGAGTATGCAATTTTACAAACGTATGAAGCTGGAATTGTACTTGTTGGAACGGAGGTAAAAGCATTACGCCAGGGCAAGGCTAACCTTGTTGATGGTTATGGAAAAATTGAAAGAGGTGAAGTCTGGCTTGTAAGTGTTCACATCAGTGAATACACGCAGGGCAACATTAATAATCATGATCCAGTCAGAGACAGAAAACTCCTGCTGAAAAGTAGTGAAATCAGAAAGCTTATTGGAAAAACCAAAGAAAAAGGATTAACTTTGGTTCCATTGAGATTATATTTTAAAAATGGGAAAGTGAAAGTTGAATTAGCTTTAGCCAAAGGTAAAAAAGTTTACGATAAGCGTCACGATATAGCTAAAAAAGATTTCCAGAGAGAACAAGAAAGAAGAATAAAGTATTAACGTACACCAACCCTTTGTATGATTGTATGGATGTATGAAAATTAGAATTGAACATTACTCTTGAGTATTTATTATGAAAGAAGAGTTAAAAGAACTATTACAGCAACACAAAAATATTAATCGTGGATATAGAGAACTTGAGGTTTGGAAAGAAGCGGTTGAACTTTTTCATTTCGTAAGAGAAAAATTAAAAACACTTGACAATCTATCTTTTAAAGTAAAAGCTCAGGTTGAGGATTCTATTTTTTCGGTACATTCTAATATAGCCGAAGGATATTGCAGACGATCAATTAAAGAAAACATTCAATACATAGCCATTTCACTTTCCTCTTTGGGAGAGAATTATTCTCAAATATTTACTTTAACTAATTCAGGTGACATTGATATTGATTGGTTCAAAGAGTACGATAAAAAACATTATTCATTAGAGAATAAACTTATTAAGTTAAACCAAACTTACATCTCGAAGATGAAAGCAAAAGAAGATTGGAAGAATGACTATTTGATCAGAGAAATTATTGAAAGTTATGGGATAGAATGAACCATACAATCATACATTCATACAAACTTCCAATAATTAATGCATTTCATATATTATTAATAGATGACCGAGACTATTTTGCTCACTAAACTAAAGTTTCCCCCAATCACCGAGCAGATGGACCTCATTAAAAGAGGTACAAGCGAAATTATACCTGAAGAGGATTTAGTTAAAAAGCTTGAACGCTCTGCTAATGAAGGAACACCGTTAAATATAAAACTTGGCTGCGATCCTTCTAGACCAGATCTTCATATCGGACATTCAGTCGTTTTAAGAAAACTAGCACAGTTTCAATCACTCGGACATCAGGCAATACTAATCGTTGGTGACTTTACCGGAATGATTGGCGATCCGTCCGGAAGAAATGCAACACGTCCATCTCTCACATTAAAGGAAACAAGAGAACACGGTGAAACTTATTTTCAGCAAGCATCAAAGATTCTGGATGCGAATCGTACAAAAATAGTTTACAACTCCGATTGGCTTGGCAAGATGAGTTTTGAAGATGTGATAAAACTTGCTTCAAAATATACTGTGGCACGAATGCTGGAACGTGATGATTTTACTAAACGCTACAAAGCTGGCGAACCAATAAGTATTCACGAACTCCTCTACCCTCTTGCACAGGCAATGGATTCTGTTGCTATTAAAAGCGATGTTGAATTGGGAGGGACTGATCAGAAATTTAATTTGCTGGTTGGAAGAGATATTCAAAGAGAACATGGACAGGAACCACAGGTTATTTTAACAATGCCTCTTCTTGTTGGAACTGATGGTGTTGAGAAGATGAGTAAATCTTACGATAATTATATTGGAATTTCTGAATCTCCGAAAGAAATTTTCGGTAAGACACTTTCAATTCCCGATAGTGTGATTTACATCTATTATGAGCTGGCTTCTGATATTTCATTATCAGAATTAAAGGGTGTTAAACATCAGCTTGAAGATTCGAAAGTAAATCCAAGAGATATTAAGAGGAGACTTGCACGAACTTTGGTGAGAATGTATCACAACGAAGAAGCAGCAATCCAAGCTGAAGAAGAGTTTGACAGAATCTTTATAAAAAAAGAAGTGCCGGACGAAGTCGAAGAATTTAAAATTGATGACAATATCGCAGAGTTTAATATATTAGACCTGATTCTCAAAGTAAATTTTGCTCCATCAAAAGGTGAAGCCCGCAGATTGGTCACTCAGGGTGGCGTTTCAATAGATGGAAATAAAATCACAGATTTTAATTATACGGTAAAGCTAAATGATGGGATGGTTCTGAAAGTTGGTAAAAGAAAATTCATAAAATTCATTAAGTAAATTCAGGAGGGAACTAAATTGTACAGACCTACCAAAATCTTTTTCACCAAGGGTGTCGGCAGAAGTAAAGAATATTTAACTTCATTTGAATTATCATTACGATCCGCCCGGATTGAAATGTGTAACCTTGTATCAGTGAGCAGCATTTTTCCGGTGAACTGCCGCAGAGTTACAATTGAAGAGGGTTTAAAAGAAATTGAACCCGGACAGATTGTGCACGCAGTTATTGCCCGAAACTCTACGAATGAACCCAACAGATTAGTCGCTGCTTCTCTTGGAGTTGCACTGCCAACCGATAAAAATGCTTATGGTTATTTATCCGAGCATCATCCTTATGGTCAGACCGAAAAGATTGCCGGTGAATATGCAGAAGACCTTGCAGCAACCATGCTTGCAACAACTCTCGGAATAGAATTTAATTCTGACATAGATTGGAACGAGCGTGAAGATATTTATAAAATGTCCGGCAAGATTGTTAAGACGTTCAACATAACTCAGTCTGCTGAAGGTGATAAAAACGGTCTGTGGACAACTGTTATTGCGGCTGCAATACTTCTTCCATAAAATATATCATTAAGTGGAACGCGGATTAATTGATTGGATCGTATTCTGGGCGATCGTTGCAATTCTATTTTATATTGATCTTTACGTTAGTGAAAGAAGAACAGCCAGGATCTCCTTAAAAGCAAGTCTTATTTGGAGTGCAGTATGGATAACTGCAGCTTTGCTTTTCAATGTGTTCATTTACTACGATCTTGGCAAAGAAAAAGCTGTAGAATTTTTAACAGGTTATCTTATCGAAAAATCTTTATCGGTAGATAACCTTTTTGTTTTCCTGCTCATCTTCCAGGTAATGAATGTTAAACCTGAGCAGCAGCCGCACGTACTTAAATGGGGAATTCTCGGAGCAATTGTATTCAGAATTATTTTTATCCTTGCTGGCGTCGGTTTAATAAATCTCTTCGAACCAATTATTTTTATCTTTGCTGCAATCCTTCTTTATGCCGCATACAAGATGGCTTTCGGTGCTGAGCATAAAATAGATGTTAAAAATAACTGGCTGGTAAAACTTGCATCCCGTTACTTAAATTTTGACCCAGAGTATTCAGGCAAGAAGTTTTTTATTTCTAAAGAGCATAAACGGTATGCTACACCAATGTTCATTACGTTGCTCTTAATCGAATCCTCTGATATTGTTTTCGCAGTTGATTCTATTCCTGCTATCATTGCGATAACTAAGGACACATTCATCATTATTTCCTCAAACATATTTGCGATACTTGGATTGCGTGCTCTATACTTTGCACTGGCGGGAGTTGTTGATTTGTTTGTTTATCTGAAATATGGAGTTGCAATAATTTTATTTTACGTTGGAATGAAGATGATAATTTCTGAGTGGTATCATATTCCAACTGAGTATTCACTTGTATTCATTTTGGTGATGTTGACTGGTTCGGTTGTACTCTCCCTTCTTGCTAAAAAGAAAAAGGACAAAGATTAAGAGAACGAGTAAGAGCAAGATTAGAATTTCTTACTCTTACTCCTAATCTTAATCTATCTTATCAAAACCATCTTCTTCGTCTCAACAAACGAACCTGCTTGCCCGCCGCCAGGTGTGGCTCTTAACTGATAAAAATAAATCCCACTTGGAAGATTTGATGCATTGAACTCAACTTCATATTCTCCGGCAGGTTTTTCTTCGTTGATAAGTGTTACAATTTCTCGTCCAAGTAAATCATAAACTTTTAAACTCACAAATTCGAAATCCGCAATTCGAAATTTGATATTAGTGTTTGGATTAAACGGGTTTGGGAAGTTTTGTTCAAGATTATAAGTAAAAGGTAAAGACTCGTTATCTTCAACTTCAGTTATAATATATGTAAACGAATCATACCAGTATAACAGTGTATTACTGTAAATATTAAAATTGAATTTGAATTCACCTGAGAACGTATTTGTATCAACTCTTACTGTAAAGCTGCCGGAAGGAATTATAGTCTGCCCAGGAGCTAAACTGTTTATACTTAACGATCCGCTTATGTATGTTATTGAACTATCATCCGTTGACATATTTATATAAAGATTTTCAAGAGTAACCGATTGACTCTCATTTTTTACAGCAGCTTTAATGGTATACGTTCTTGGAAATTGATTATAAGTAACAATTAATGAATCAATGACTACTGGGCCTGCGGTTGTAAATCGGCAAAGATCAGAAGTATTAAAATATTTATTTGTTTGATTGTCTAGAGTGCTGACACTTAATGCAAAGAAGTCTTCAATCGGTATTGGGGAAATATATCCACCATAAATTCCATCATTCGAAAGTGAATCACCGTGCAAACCGTCATCAAATAGAGTAAGTGAATCAATTAATGTACTATCGAGGTTCGCAAAGATTAGATGTGGTGTAAACTGATGATTATAAATATTTGAAAATCTTGATCTGAACAAAACAGAATCAACATTTATTTTTGCATAAGGTTTGTCAACACTCGAAGCAAGCGCATAAATATTGCCATATAAATAGGCGTATTTAGTGAAATGACTATTAATTTCTCCTAATCCTGATACATCAGATTCATAGCGTCTCCAATTTTGAAACCAGATAGTTCCCCACTTCTCGGAAGGATCATAACTCATATAAGTCAGATAACCATACCAGGAACCAGCGTGTCCCCAGGCTGAATTATTAATTGGGAAAGCATTCCACCAAAGCAATCCTTGTTTCCAAATCCACCAAGGTGCTAGATACACAGCAGGATAGCCGAGTTGATCTGAGAGCATATATGATATAGTTGTGCTGTCCAATATTCTTACATTATTATAAACTCCGCCATTCATATATGCCATCAGAAACTTGGCTAAATCAAATTTGTTTGTTCTTAAAAAGCCTATGGGATAGTGTGGCCAACCCTGATGACAAATTGGTGTTGATCCAACATATGGAGTTGCAATCTGATTAGTATCCATTCCTGCTAAAAACCAAGATGCAGAGTTCATTGATAGAGGGATGAAAATGCTATCCTTGCAATATTGATCGAATGATTTTCCTGTTAAGTTCTCCACTATCAATCCCAGCACGGCAGAACCAGGATTTGAATAATTCCATTGTTCCCCGGGTCGATAATTACCATAGTTATTCAAACTGTAATATGATCCACCTGGTGTCAAATAGTTTACAAGAAAACTATCCAGACTTAATGGAGAATCACCACAGCTTATCAAGGGGATTTCAATAGTTCCATTATCCAAAATGCTTGATGTATGAGTTAGCAGCATTTTTACAGTAATTGTATCACCTGGAAATCTTGGATTTGCGATTGTAAAACCGGTTGGCAGATAATTATTTACATTCTTCTCCAGGTCAATCAATCCATTCTCCCAAAGCTGCATTACAGCTGTAGCCAGTATTGTTTTTGAAATTGATACTATAAGAAATATTGTAGAATCTTCAACAGGTAATTGATATTGAAGGTTTCTATATCCGTAGTTTTTATTCCAGACTACTTCATTGTCTTTAATTATTAAAGTTGCTATACCTGGAATTGACAGTGAGTTTTGATAGGCTAATATTATAGAATCAAGCATTAAAGAATCGAGATTCGCATTGAAAGCATCGGTTAGTTGTTCTGAATTTATTTTATATCGCTCTTGATTGTTAAAAAATTCGTATTGAGCAAGCGTATGTGCCTGAGCCAATAGTAATAAAACAATCGACAGGTAAAACTTTTTCATAAATCCTCCTAGTTATGGATAATTGATTAGAGAATTATTTTATTAATATCATTTTCTTGACTGCTATATATTCTTCCGCTCTGAGTTGGTAGAAATATACTCCGCTTGGTAATTCTTTTGCATTCCAGGTTAACTCATAACTTCCAACTGATTTTTCTTCATTCACTAGTGTTTCAATTTCATTACCCAAAACATCAAAGACTTTAATTTGAACTTGTGATATTTGAGGAACCGAGTATTTTATTTTTGTACTCGGGTTGAAAGGATTGGGATAGTTTTGTGATAGTCTAAATTCTGTTGGTTGAATTGATTCATTTTCAACTGATGTAACTATTTCGGATAATGGTCTTCGCCAAACACCATTCGCTGTACCCGCATAAACGAAACCGTTGTTATCTAGTGTGAGTGTATGAATATTGAGATTGGTTAGTCCTTCATTTTTTGAACCCAGGCTATCACCTTCATCGGAAAAGAGAAATAAACCCAAATCTTCAGTTCCTACCAAAAAACCTTCTTCTGAGCCACTTGATAAAGATAACCCAGTCTTACCGTTGACATTTGCTATTTGAGTCCAAGTATTACATAGATCATCAGAAATATAGACGCCTTGAGAAAACCAACCCTCGGGAGTTCCCACAATAATATTACCATTTGTAAAAAGACCTAAGGCATACACAGTAATCAGAGGATCACCCCCTAAGAAATCCCAAGTAGTTCCATAATCTAAGGATAAATAAATAAACCCTCCGGCACTTGTAGAACCTCCCTTAAATCCGTGAGTAATCACTTGTTGGTTCTTAAAATCAAATTTGTTTCCACCAACAACTGATGGCCCAGGTGTAGGCCAAGTTAGACCATCATCTTTGGATATTGCAAAACCAGTGGCCGAGGTCCCAAACCCACCAGCTCCATATAGTATAGTCAAAATAATATTTCCCTCAGGACTTACTATAATGCTTTTAGGCCAAATACATCCGATGCCGCAATAGTAGCCAAAAGAGTCTACGAGTTGAACAACAGCATCAGACAACAACCAACTATCACCATTATCCGTGGATGTATAAAGACAAAAAGTAAACCAGGAACTATCTTTAATCATAAACACCTTCCCAGTTGGAGATATTGCAACATCTAGGCAGGAATCAGCTATCATTGTCCAATTGATTCCGTTATCAAGTGATCGGTACAACTTTCCAACTAAGTTAAATAAAGGATGTCCACCATACTCATCGGTTGAAGCAAAAATTGTTTGATCCTTCACTGCTATCTCATCGATACTTTTACCATCAAGTCCAACCTGCACCCACTGTGCAAAACAAATCTGTGTTACCATTAAAAAGAAAAACAAAAATTGTATTAAGTTTTTCATTGCGAACCTCCTATATAAATTATTTAAGTAATTGCATTGTCTTTTCGCTCTTGTAATCTCCGGCTTCAAGACGATAGGAGTATGCACTTCCGTTTAGATTCCAGTTTCCGCCGGAATGACGGGGTGAGAATTCAACCTCATAAGCACCCGGCTGCTTTGTCTCATCAACAAGTTTTTCTATCTCTTCACCCTCTGAATTATAAATTGTTATCTGCACTCTGGTTTTATAAGCCACGCAATATTTTATCTTTGTCCTTTCCTTAAATGGGTTGGGATAATTCTGGCTAACAAAAAATTCTGACGGTACAAGTTCGTTCATAATCGTATACTTTCTTTTGAATGCCTGAAAGAAAAATTCTTTCCGGGATTTCTAGGAATCAATAAAAAAATAATCGTTGGCTAAATGGTAAGATTTTAAGAAAGGATTTTCTACCAGATTTGTGTCAATTTCTTGCAGTTTTATGCCAGGCTGAACAAAACTGTTTCACTTTTGTGAATTTCTGGCAAATTTCTGAGAATACGTTGAAGGTGATACTCCAAATTGTTTCTGGAAACTTCTTGCAAATTGTCCGGGATTATTGAAACCAACTTCAAGAGATATTTCTGTTATATTCCCAAATTTTTGTTCGATGAGCTGAGCTGCTTTTTTTAGTCGAATGTATCTGATTAAATCTCCCGGTGATTCACCTGTTAAAGAAACGATTTTTCTATGTAGAACGGATCGACTAACATTTAGTAATTCGGCAAAAGACTCTAATCCAAATTCCGAATGAGAAATATTTTTAGTTATAATGCTAAGCGCTTTTTGTAAAAACTTTTTATCAATTGAGGTCAACTTTGCCTTTTCGTAATCAATGATTCCCTGTCCTTTAAAATGTTCGTGAAGTCTCTTTCTCTGTTCAATAAGGTTTTTTATTCTGGATTTTAATTCATCTGTGTCAAAAGGTTTCATCAAATATTCGTCTGCACCTGTTTCAAATCCTTGCAGTTTATCTTCCTTCGCTGCTTTAGCTGTAAGAAGAATTACTGGGATATGACTCGTTCTCTCATCTGTTTTTAACTTCCTACATAATTCGAATCCATCCATCTTCGGCATCATTACATCGCTTACAATTAAATCAGGTATATACTCGGTTGCTTTGTCCCAACCATCTTCTCCATCTGCTGCTTCAAGAATTCTGTAATCTGTTTTCAAGTTATCCTTGATATAGGATCTCACATCTTTGTTATCTTCAACAACGAGCAATAGCGGTAGTGATTCATTCTCATATAATTCGACATAATGAGAAGATTTCCTTTCAATTTCCTCATCATAAACTGGTTTTAACTTCTCGTCTTCAAAATCTTCTGCTTTCTCTTTCTCAGCAACTTCTTCTGGTTTCAAATGTTCTGCGCCAAGAGGAATGCTGACAATAAAAGTAGTCCCTTTCCCTTCCTCACTTTCGACTTCAATTTTTCCTTTGTGTAATTCTACTAACTCTTTTGTCAACGATAAACCAACGCCGGTTCCCTCCTGTTCTCTTGTATGACTTCCATCTACCTGATAAAATCGATCAAAGATTTTTGAAATTTTTTCCTTTGGTATTCCAACACCTGTATCACTTATGATAATGTTTGAGTTTCGCTCATCTGTTCTTACCGTTACTTCTATTGTTCCACCCTCGGGAGTAAACTTAAAAGCATTTGATAAAATATTAGTAATAATCTTTTCAATTTTATCCTTATCAATGTATACAACAATTTTATCCTCAGTAGAAGTAAAATTAAGTGTGATCTTTTTTCTTTCAGCATAAGAAGTAAATGATAAAGCCAATGCTTTTACCAGCGGGACTATGTTTTGAGGAACTGTCTGCAACTTCATATTTCCAGATTCAATCTTTGATATATCTAACAACTGGTTGACAAGTTCGAGCAATTTGTTAGCATTTCTGTGAACTATACCAAGATCATCTTTCATCTTTCCTTCCTTCAATTTTTCAATCATCTGCTTAACTGGCCCAAGTATAAGTGTGAGGGGAGTCCTGAATTCGTGGGAGATGTTTGTGAAGAAACGTGATTTCAACTCATCTACTTCGTGCAGCTTCTGTGCTTCGAATCTGCTCATCTCGTATTCGTGCTTATTTCTTATTCTTCTAAGCTGCATCCTCCAGGTAAAATAGATTATTCCGGCGATAAATAGGATATAGAACAGGTAAGCTATGTTCGTTCGCCACCAGGGGGGTAAAATAATTATTCTAATTGATGCGCCTTGTTCATTCCAGTAACCATCGTTGTTTGACCCTTTAACTCTGAATGTGTATTCACCCGGATCAAGATTCGTATAGGTTGCAGTGTTTCTGTTTGCATCCGTGTAAGTCCAGTCCTTATCAAACCCTTCCATTTTGTAAGCATACTTATTCTTAAGCGGAGCGTGATAATCCAAAGCGGCAAATTCGAATGCAAAAACATTATCATCAAAATTCAATTCAAGTTCTTTAATTTCAATTATGGATTTACTCAGAATTGTTCGTCCGCTCAAAGAATCATATCCGATTTGAACTGGTTTATTAAACAGATAAAATTCTGTTATAAAAACTGGAGGGATATGAGTGTTATCTTTTATACTGTCAGGATAAAAAACAATAAACCCATTATCACTGCCCAAAATCATTTCACCTGATTTAACTTTACGACCCTTTGTCAATGATATACTTGAAAGTCCATCTTTAATGTCGTAGTTTCTGAAAGATTCTGACAGAGGATTAAATTTCGACAATCCGTCATTCGTAGTTATCCAAAGGTTTCCATTATTATCCTCCAATACTCCGGTTATATTATCACTCGGTAATCCATCTTTTGTTAGATAACATCTGAATTGACCATTGACTTTGTCAAATTTATTTAGTCCGCCGCCACTGGTTCCAATCCAGTAAAATCCTGATTTATCCTCGTATACATCTGTAACAACATCATTGCTCAGACTATTCAGATTGTTTGGTTGGTGCTTGTAATGAACAATTTCATTTTTCTGAAGATTAACAGAAATCAAACCGCCATCATCAGCACTTATCCAAAGAGTTCCAGATTTATCAACTAAGTAAATACTGGAGGAATGGGTCGAACTCAATATGTTTGAGCTATCAGACTTATAATTAAAATGAATGAAGCAGTCATTTTCTCTATCATACGTACATAATCCACCATTAGCAGTTCCAATCCATAACACGCCAGATTTATCTTCACTGATACTATAGATTAAGTTGTCACTAATAGTTTTGACATTTGAGGGATCGTGCCAGTAGGTGTAAAACTTCCCAGTTCGCCTATCAAACTTGTTCAATCCACCAAAATATGTTGCCACCCACAAAACACCTGATTTATCCTCATAAATATCCGTTACCCGGTTATCGCTTATACTAGTAGGATCGTTTGGATTGTGCTGATAATGAGTAAACTTATTTGTTGTTCTATCCCATTTATTTAATCCTTTATCGTGAGTTCCAACCCACACCACTCCGGATTTATCTTCACAGATTGCAGTAACATTGTTGCTGCTGAGAGAATTGGGGTCATCCGGTTTATGGCTAAAAAGTTTGAATTGATTCTGCTTTGTGTTAATAATATTCAGCCCTCCCCCCTGGTTTCCAATCCAGAGTAACCCTGAATTGTCCTGATAGATCCATGATACATAATTACCAAGCAGACTAAATTTATCAAGCGGATCGTTTTTGTATGATATGAATGATAACCCTGAACTTCCACTAGGGCTTGAAGTAGATCTATTTAATCCATCCTCGGATGTACCAAGCCAAAGAACATCGTTTTCATCTATATGAATGAAGACAAGATAATTGCTGTTTATACTGGAAGGATTCTTAGGATCGAATTTATAATGTACAAAAATCGGAGTTTGTTTATCATCTTTATAAGTAATTCTGTCCAGTCCGCCCCCAAAGGTTGCTATCCATATATTTCCTGACTTATCTTCCCGAATACCGGCTATGGTATTAAAACTTATACTAGTTGGATCTCTTGGATTATGCAGATAACGAGTAAACTTTTTATTAACCCGATCAAATTTATTCAACCCACCTGATAATGTACCGACCCAAAAATTATTTTTTGAATCTTCGAAAAATGTCCAGATCCTGTTTTCACTTAAGCTCGTCACATCATCAGGAATATTTTTATAATAAGTTGATTTCTCCGTTGTAATATCAAATGAAAATAATCCGTCGTATTGTGTTCCTGCCCAAAGAGTGCCTGATTTATCTTCATAAAGTCCTAAGATAAAATTATGCATAGCAGAAGAATCTTCAGTATTGAGAAATCTGGTAAAATTCTCCTGATCAGTATTGTATCGATTTAATCCGCCTCCACCTGTTGCAATCCAGAGAACTCCTGATTTATCTTCGCATAAAACAAATACTCCACCTCTGCCCAGACTATTTGGAGCATTTGGCGAATATTTAAATAATTTAAATTTCTGTCCATCATATCTGTATAATCCTTCTTGAACCCCTATCCAGATAAATCCTTTTTTATCCTGAATTAAACATTGAATGTAAGTGTCAGAAAGACCATGTTCTCTGGTAACATGTTTGAATTGAATTTTATCCGGAATATAAGTTTGAGAGAATGCCTGTTGAGACAAGAATAAAAACACGAAAGCGAGTAAAATACAATATCGAGCTGGATCCTTCATCTGAGTAATGTTTATTTACTTCGATTGTAAAATCTTAAGAAATGATTAAAGTTGCAAGAAGAATTTATTTGAGGTTCAGAAATCCTCCAAGTTAAAGAAGAATTATTACATTCTCTTAAAGAAAAGCCCAGCTACATGTATAAAAAAAGCAAATACCAGCCCAACCAGCATAGGTTCAAGTTCATTAACTAAAGAAATGCCTAAAAATTCGCTTCTTATAAAATACCAAACTGTGCTGGTAATAAAAGCACTTACCATTTCAACTAAAATAATTTTATTGGATACTCTCAGCTTTGGATAGTAGGCACTTATAACAGGGAGAATAATTCCCGGAATAAAAAGTGAACCGATTGTATACCAGATCTCTATTACAGATGGGATAAAGTGTGCAAGCAGTAGAGCAACAATTCCTGAAATGACTAGTCCAATGATTGTATAATTTTTTAGTTTGGATTCATCCGGCTTCGTGCGCTTGAGGCGGACTACGCCGTGATAGACGAAATCCCTTCCGATTGTTGTTCCGCTCAAAAACAAAAAGCTCACCTGAGTTGAGATAATCGTTGCGAAAAGTGCAGCGTAAAAAAATCCTTTTACTCCTGCTGGTAAAACTTGTTCTGCAAATAATGGGAATGCAAGAACTGGATTTTCAAGTTCGGGTAAGACACCTTTTGCAAATAATCCGGTTGCTGTTGTTAAGAAATCAAATAAAGACCAGAAAAAAATTGAGATGATGATTCCCCATTTAGCGATATTACCTGATTTTGCAGCGTAACATCTCTGATGGAATCCGGGATCTGCAAATGTCCACAATGCAATTAAAAACCAGACTATTAAAAAAGTCGGAGACATTCCACCTGTAACTTTCAAATGGTTTTCCGGAACAGTTGATGAAAGAAAATCAATTGTGCCAAACTCCATACCCGAAAAAATTACTATCAGAATAAATCCGGCAAACATTACAAAGAACTGAAATACATCCACATAAACATTTGAACGAAATCCTCCTCTGATTAAATAAACGATTGACAGCAAAAGTGAAATGAGAAGAGCAGGAATCACATCAATGTCAAAAATTAATGAAAGTAGATTTCCCGTCATTAACAGATACGGTGCGGGAGAAACTAGAACGAAAATAATTATCGCAGAAAGTAATCCGACGTTCCTTCCATAGACTTCAGTTAGTTTATCAGGAATTGTAAATAGAGAAGCTTCCCTGATTTTGTTAGCGAAGAAGAGAGCGAACACAAATGCAAAAATGTAGTATGGAAATCCTTGTGTAAACCAGCTAACCAGTCCATAACGATAAGTAAACTCCCCTACTCCGAGTATTCCGCCGTACCAGGTTGAAACATTTACTGCAACAAATAAGAACAGACTTAATTTTCTTCCCGAAAGTAAATAATCATCAGCTTCAGATTTGGTTTTTCTGCCTGTATAGAATCCGATGAATAATACCGTAGCAAAGAATGCCAGTACTATCAGGATATCAACAAAACTAAAAGAGATCATTTTCAATCATAGTTTTAACATCACGAATTACAAAAGCAACTCCATTATTTATTTGCAGCTTTACAGGATTTTTAAGTGCGATGTTACTTGTACTTTCTCTTACTCCAAAAGGGAGTGCAATATTCTTAAGTTCATACTTTAATCCATTCGAAGTGATTATTGTTTTTGGAGAAATTCCGTAAAGCGAAATAGTCTCTCCTGAAATTGTTTTTAGCATTACATTCCCTGTGTAAGCTTTCAGAAAGGAATCTTCGGCAATAAGTGATATTTTTATTTTCGGAAAGAACTTGAGAACAATTCCAATGTTACAGAAAGTATGATCGAGACGGTTTCCAGTTGCACCAAGAAGTAAAGCTTCATCATATTTTTTCCTGATAGCAAACTTCAGACATTTCTCGACATCTGTATCGTTCTGTCTTTTTAACTTTATGATTTTGGAAACGGATTTAAATTTCTCTAATGCTTTGGTTGAAATTGAATCGAGATCACCAATGATTACATCAGGTTTCAAACCCATTTTCAGAGCTGAGTTTGCACCGCCATCAGCACAGATTAGCTTGTTGTATCCCCTCTTAAGAAAAAAAGTAATTATACTTTTTTTAGGTGGTTTTCCATTTGCGAGTATTATGCATTTTTTCATTTGATTTTCTCTCTGTCTTCTTTGTGTCTCTGTGTCTTCGTGGTAAAAAAAATAACCACAGAGGCACTGAGCCACAGAGTTTATAATCCAACCTGAATGCCAACCAGCCAGTTTCTTTCAGCAGCAGGGAAAAATTCTTTTCCGATTGCATAAGCCGAATACAAATTATCAAAAGTATTATTTACCTGCATATATACTTTCCACGGAGTTAAAAAATTCAACAGTGGAAATTCATAACTCAAAAATACATCTGAAACAAAATAAGCTTCGTTGAGGTTATCAGTGTAATCAACAAATCCAGGATATTGAGTTAAATAAGCTGCGAGTCTATCATCATAATTATCAGAGAAAAACTCTCCGACGTATTTACCTGTCAATCTTAAATAAAATCCTGACTGACTGAATGCAACACCAACATTAGCCAGAAGATCAGGAAAGCCGCTGATTCTATTTCCGTTTAGGTCGATTGAGGTTTGTTCATCGATAAAGAATTTACCTTCTTCGATTGTGTTTTTGCTGAATGTTGCATTTCCGAATAGTTCAATACGATCATTCCAGAATTTCAGAATTCCCGAAAGTTCAGCACCGAGATGAACGGAACGATCAACATTTCCAGTAATGGGTTGACCAAATCTGTCAACCTGTCCCTGCTTAACTATTTCATCATTGAACAGCATATAAAAAAGATTAAGTGTAAGTGTAAGATTATTTTGATTATATGAAGCACCAAGTTCAAAGTCATTCATTGTCTCCGGTCTTACAAGCGGTTCATCAAAGTTATAAGAACCATCAGGTTTAACTTCAAACTGCGGAACTTCTCCTCCGCTTGACTCAGCAGCATCGTAATATTCTTTCAATCGTGGTTCACGGGAAACTCTGGCAAAAGATAAATATATATTCAAAAGATTTAATGGTTTGTAATTTATTCCAACGCGTGGATTCAAAAATAAATTATCAACAGTGAAATTATTTCCGACATACTGCTCATCAAACAATCTGTATTTGTGATATGCCAATTGTAACTCGCCGAGCAGGTTCCATTGTTCATTCAATCTGTATGATTCATTCACGAATGCGCTAAAGATATCTTTTGCTCCCTCATAAGAATAATAATTATAGTTTTTTGTAACTCCAGGCGGTAGATTTTCTGCATACTCAATTCTTCCCCAGTGAACCGAGTTATGCTTACGAATTTCAGCACCAAAAAACAGAGTCCCGTTTGAATGTTCAAGACTGAATCTTGGAATCCAGCCGAATTGTTTGTTCTCAACTTTTGCTCTAATTAAAGCATTGGTAGGAATGTAGTTTGTGTCAAATCCATTTTGCTTTAGTCTGAAATAATCATCATAAAAAACTGACCACGAACCATCGTAATCAAAGAAGCCTTCGCCTAAAACTAAAAATAAAGCTGAATTCATTTTTAGCTTTTCATTAATGTGCCAATCATTAAGCAATTCAAAATGCGGTTGAGAAAAATTCTCGATCTCTTCAGGTCTTCGTTGAAGTGTATAAGTGTATCCATTCTCATCGGTTTCCCAATAAGAATAATTTTCTCTTCGAAGATTTTTATCCTTCACCGCAAATTTCGCTACACCTGTATAGCCAAGTCCATCTTCAATTGGTCCACCATAAAAATTGAGTTGAGTTGTAAAATTTTTGTCATATCGAACCGCAGAAAGAAAATAGCTTTTAAAGTTCACCCAGGTTTGCTGTTTATATCCTGAGCTGAGTATTTGTCCAAGTTTTGCATAAATAGAATATTTATCATCAATCAAGCCGCTTGAAAAAGCTGCTGAATACTTTCTCGTAACATAAGAACCATAGGAAGCAGAAAGTTCCAACTTTGGCTTATTTGAAAAGTTAGAAGTGATAATATTTATCGATCCACCGATAGCAGGATATCCAAATACGCCTGAACCAGCACCTCGCTGAACTTGAATCAGTTCAGTGCTTGCAAGCAGGTCAGGAAAATCCAGCCAATAGACGTTATGATCTTCCGGATCGTTTTGAGGAACGCCATTGATGGAAACGGAAATTCTTCTTTGATCAAATCCCCTTATGCTCAGATAATTATATCCTATCCCGCTCCCACCTTCTGAATAAAATGTTGTTGATGGAAGTTCGCTCAAATATTTTGGGATGTCATAGAGTGAGTAAGTTTTTTTAATCTCAGCACCATTAATTTGCTCGAATGCGAGTGGAGTAATTCCCTTTTTACCAATAGTTGCTTCGACTAGAATAGATTGAGAAGGGATTGCCGCTTTAGTTAATCGGAATGTATAGTAAGCATCCGGTTCCTGAATGTAAATTTCAAGAATGGATATATCAACAGATACATAGCCAATAAAACTTATTTTTAATGTGTCAGTCTTAAATATTGAAGACAAAATAAATTCGCCATTAGCATCACTATAAGTTCCGACATTAAATTGTGAAATAACAGTGATGTTTGCATTTTGCAATGGTAGATTAGTCTCAGCATCAACTATTTTACCCTTAATGGTTATTTGTTGAGTAAAAGCTGAGAAGTTTAAAATTATAAAAAGAACGATCAAGATTTTCATATCGCGCCTCCATTTAAAATAAAAAAAGCCGTTTGAAGAAACGGCTAAAATCTAAATCATTCCACGCTGGATGGTGAGCAGGTTTTTAGCCCGTTTCCCTACGCTGGCATTACCCAGATCAGGTGTTAGGGTATTATCTCAGTCATCCCATTTATCCGGCTTTTGACGGATTGGCTTGGAAGAACACCCCTAACGGCTTTAGGATGTGAGATATTTCCTGAAAGATTTTTACATCTTCCTTAATATTATCTCATGTCCTTAGTTTAAAAAATTTAAAAGAACGCTTTAATTACAAACGGAATCTAATAATTGTAATAAATGAAATCAACTCACTTTTAATTTCTGACCAATAATAATCTTGCTGCTTGACAGATTATTAAGTTTTTTAATTTTCTGAACGGAAGTGTTATACTTAATTGCTATTGAGTAAAGAGTCTCACCGTTCTCAACAGTATGGAGGCCATCTTTTGATTTTTGTACTGTTGTTCCGGTTGATTGAGGAATCTTCAAATCCTGCCCTGCAATTATCTTATTACTGCTGATATTATTCAGCTGTTGAATACTTGAAATACTTACCTTATATTTTTCAGAGATGCCTCCCAATGTTTCACCCTTCTTCACCTTATGTGTCGCAGAGTTACTGGTATTCTGAACTACAGTTGTTTTAGAATCATTATGAGTATTTCCATTCGAGTAAATAATCAAAGTCTTTCCTGCTACTATTTTACTGCTGCTTAAATTATTCCATCTTTTGATATCTTCAACGGAAACACCATACGATTCAGATATGCCAATAATCGTTTCACCTGATTGAATCTGGTGGTTTATTGATTCACTTGTTAGTTCAGTTTTTTGAGTTGAATTGTTTGAAACTGTATTTAGTGAAACGTCGGAATAAATCTTCAGTGTTGTTCCGGCAATTATTTTATTTCCACTAATATTATTCCATTCCCTGATGCTTGAAGCAGAAACTTTGTACATTTCAGCAATACCACCGATAGTTTCACCACTTTTAATTTTATGATAACTCACATTAGCTGCTGGTGGTGAAGTGCTTTCTACTAACGCACCAGATGACCCGCTTGAATAAAGTTTCAAGGTTTGGCCTGCATTAATATTATTGCTGGTTAAACTATTCCATTTTTTTAATTCTGAAACTGAGACGTGGTATTTTGTAGCTATTCCGCTTAATGAGTCGCCTTTTCTGACTTTATAGTAGTTAATACTTCCTTTTGTATTTTTTGAAGCATCTGTGCTGATAGGAGCGTAACTTTCATCGGTATATATTTTTAATCTTTTGCCAGCAACAATTTTGTTATTATTTAGATTATTCCATTCTTTAATAGCTGCTATGCTAACTCCGTATTGAGTTGCTATTAATCCAAGATTTTCACCACGACTGATTTTATGATATACATAGCTTGACTTTGAAGTTTCTGTATATACTTTTGGAGCTTTTTCAACTATCTCAGTACTTTTATCCAGACTTGCATAATAGTTTTGCTTATCCTGAGGGACATAAATCGTCAATTGCTGTCCAACTCTTATCGATGAAGTATAAGGTATGTTATTCCAGTTTCTAACATCACTCACTCTTGAATTAAATAAGTCAGCAATCCCTAGTAAGCTATCGTCTTTTTTCACTCGATAAGTAACAGATACATATCCTTCAGGAATAATTGCATCAATAGTTCCTACAGTTTCCTTTTCTTCAATAGAAATTTCTGTTAAAAATGACTCATCATTTTTTATTGTCAATTCTGAAACAGATTCATCAACTTCACTCACCTCCAGATCAACACTCTGATCATTTTTTCCGTTCAGCGACGCATAAGGAGATACATACTCCTGGTCTGTTTTGTTCCCATTATCCTGTGCAGCAGTTACATCTGTATTGTACGAATAATCATTTTCATTTGGATTAACCAATACAGGGATCCTTAGGGGAACACCAACGTATAATTTTGATTTGGTTGAGATGTTATTTGCATCAGCCAGTTCGTAAATGGTGACTCCATATTTTTTTGCAATTTTATTTAGAGTTTCACCTTTTCTAACATCGTGTACGAGAAATGTTCTGCGTGCAGATTCGGGAATATTCTGCATTTGTGCAGCAAATTGTTCTAACGATCCTTTAGGAATTTTTAAAGCATATCCACCGGGAAAATCCGGAGGTGTGCTTAGCTGAGTAAGTTCGGGATTCATATCCTGCAAAGTTTCCAAATCAGTTCCGGAGATGGTAGCGAGGTATCCGAGGTCAACGGCACCCGGTACATTATAAGTTTCAAACTGATACGGTTTGTGAAATTCGATATTATTGAATCCGTACGCAACAGGATCCATTGCAATTATACATACTGCAATGTACTGTGGAACATAGTTTCTTGTTTCTTTTGGCAAATACTTTCTCAATGACCAAAAATCATTCGCCCCTGATTTCTGCATTGCCCTTCTTACCCTACCTTCACCGCAATTGTATGCGGAAAGAGCAAGATACCAATCTCCTAATGAGTTGTATAGATCCTTTAAATGCTTTGCAGCTGCAGTAGTTGATTTAACAGGATCTCTTCGCTCATCATAATAAAATCCTCCTTCTAATCCATAAAGACTGCCTGTGGATTTTATGAACTGCCACAAACCAACAGCTCTAGCCCAGGATCTTGCTGTTGGATTCAATCCACTTTCCATCATGCTCAAATAGATTAACTGTTTAGGAACTCCTTCCGTAGCAAAGATACTTGACATCATTGGGAAATACTTTCCAGATCTTTCCAGCCACAAACGCATTGATCTTTCACCTTTGCCTGTGAAGTAAGTCAGGTATTGTTCAACATAACCATTTACCTCAAGTGGAATATCGGCAGGAATTATTTCTCTTTCCTGCTTTTCATCCTCGCTAATTTCAATCTCAGAAACATAGCCTTTCATCCACTCTTCAAGTGCTGCTAAAGATACACCGGGAGGAAGTTCAGGTAAGCCGTCTACATAAGATTTGTAGTCTTCTATAATGGCAGTTTCAAGTTCTATATAAGCTTCATTATCATCAACACCCGGGTAATAACTAAGGTTATTAATAATCCTTAGTGCCGATTCATAATTTTGAACAGCCTCTTCAATTAAATTTAGATTTTGTTTTTCAAGTGCAGTTAAATAGAATTGCCTCGCTTGTTCAAGCATCTCTGCAACAACGTTACCCTTATTATTAAGGGCTTCATCCTTTTTCTTGGTAATCTCATCGCTGCCGCCGCACGAATATAGAATAGCAAACGCTAAAATAAGGAGTGGTAACTTCAGTAAATTTAGCCTCATATGTTCTCTCCAGGTTAAAAAATTACTTTTTCAAATTTAGTATTTAATAAATCTTTTATCAAGTAGAAAATTAGATGTTTTCCATAACTCAGCTAATAACATTAACTTAACTGGCTATAAGGGAATATTGCCATGTTTTTTCTTCGGATTAGTATCAACTTTTGTGCGAAGAAGATTGAATGCATTTACAAGCTTTTGTTTAGTTTCACAAGGCTTAATAACGTCATCAACGTAACCTCGTTCGGCGGTAATATAGGGATTGGCAAATTTTTCTATGTACTCGGATAATTT
>JACZKK010000148.1 GCA_014860115.1 Ignavibacteriaceae bacterium | reverse complement strand
CTGTCCTACGCACCACCACAGCGGTGGATTAACGAAGGAGGATCATCTTTTTAGTTTCTACAAAACTTCCTGCTGTAAGTTTATAAAAATAAATACCACTCGTTAATCCCGAAACGTTGAAATCAACTTCATAACTACCGGTTGTTTTTTCTTCATTGACCAAAGTCGCAACTTCGTTACCAAGAACATCGTAAACTTTTAAAGTAACAAAAGACCCTTCGACGTCGCTCAGGGTGACATTGGGAATAGTATAGCGGATTTTTGTGCTTGGGTTAAATGGGTTTGGATAATTTTGTTCCAGTACGAATTCATTTACTAAACCTTCAACATCATCATCTAAATTTGTTATACTATCTGGATCGGCGAATGCAAAAATTCCAACATCGTGAATGTTGCTTGCTTCCACATAGTTTTCATCAGTGTTAACTGTGCCTCCAACATAAATCCATCCGTCATTTGTTAATCGTACTAACTTCAGATTGTTTTCATTAATTCCCTGAATATCAATATCAGAATAGTAAAGTCTGAGTGAAGCATTGAAGGAAGAATTTGTTCCGGCATTTTGCGGAGTAATTGAAATTTCATAAAATCTGCTAGCAACACCAGATGCAACAAACGAATCGTTAAAAGATCCACCTGGAATGGTATCAGAATAAACTACAGCATCAACTGCTGTCACAGATGGATCTCCCAAATCTAAAAAATTAATAAATCCCTGGTTCCAAAGGTTATCAACTATGTAAAATGGAACATTCGCTTGAAACGGATCGTTGTGGTATCGTGCTGCAGCGAAATCACCTGGATAACCAGACCTACCAGTTAATATTATTCTTCCTCCAGAATTAATAAGTATGTTAGTTGCAACATCATCACCAGAAGAGACTGCCGTAATTACAGTACCTCCATTTCCAAATGAGTTATCAATCTGCCCATCATAATTCAATCTTGTAAGAACAAAATCGAAATTTGAACTGTAAAGAGAAGTTGCCGCAAAAATTTTATTTCCATATACTATTATATGAGGATTAACACCGATTATTTTTGTTTTACCGGAACTGCCAAATGAATTATCTAAAGTTCCATCATTATTATATCTAGCAACCACTGTTGTATCCTGGGCTTTGCCAGCGACCAAAAATTTACCGCCTGGTAAAAGTGCAATTGAATTCAGGTAATCATAGGAACCTGCCCAGTACTGAACTACTTTACCATTAGTTCCAAATGTATTGTCCAGAGTACCATCTGGATTATATCTTGCAAGCACCCAACTCCAAGGACTAAAATTTGTTGGTGCAGATTCACCCACAGCAATAATTTTCCCCTCAGACTCAATGGCAAGTGCTCTTATTCTATCCTGGGCCATGGTTGCAAAATCTGTTGTAACTAAACCGCTGTTTCCAAATGAAAAATCTAAGTTGCCACCTAAATTATACTTGGCTATCGCAAACATAGAGTTCGAACCAGTTTCGTCAGATTCACCAGCCAGGAAAATTTTATTACCTAATACGGTGCCTGCATAAACGCCGTCCAATGAATTGTTACCAGAAAAATCCGTTACCACGATTCCGTTATCACCAAAAATATCATCTAACTCTCCATCACCACCACGAAACCTGTACATCACAAAATCTCTTGGCAAGTAACTATCTTCACTAAATCCGGCTAATACAGGTCTTGTTCCTTGCAGCAGTACCTTTGTGCCTGTCTCGTAATATCCTGACATACTTATAGTCTGCCAGCCGTCATCTGAAAAAGTTATATCCGGATTACCAAGGGCTCCCATTCTAAGAATACTCATATACCTGGTAGATCCATCCAGTGAAGTACCACCTATAATAATTTTTCCGTTCCAGCTAAGAACAGAAGAACTTGCGTCATCATCATAGCCATTATTATCAACGATGGATATTCCCAAACTCCCAAATGCGTTATCAAGATCACCAGCTTGCTGTGAAAATGTGATATTGCTCGTAAAAGTGCTTAAAAAGAATAGAATTGTTAAATAGACTTTCATTATTTACTCCAGATTAGTTGTTAAATAGCAATTATAAAATATCTGAGATAAGTTAGGGTTTCAATCACGCACTTGCGTGATTTTGATGGGCAGCTAACCCAAGAGACCGGGGAAAGGAATTAAATGAGAAGGAAAACTATAAAGTAAAATTTTTTTTGGTTTTCCTTCTCTTATTTAGGAGAGGAGAAAATTTATTTCAAAAACACCATCTTCTTTGTTAGTGTATATTCTTTACTTTCAATTCTGTACAGATAAACTCCGCTTGCCAGAGAAACAGGATTCCATATGTATTTGTGTGTGCCGGCTTTAAGTTCTTCTGAAACAAGTGTAGTTACCTCTTCACCCAGTATAGTATATATTTTTAATGTAACGTTAGTTGGTCTTGGCAGATCAAATACAATTGTTGTAATCGGGTTAAAGGGATTAGGATAATTTTGTTTTAAATCGTAACTCACTGGCAGTGTTTGTTCTGGTGGAGTTGATACGGATGTCACAATGTCTCCCTCTGTACAATAAATGTATGCTGCACCAACATCATTCATTGTGAGATTGTCCTTCAAGTGTGCACTAATAATAGTATAAGGACCAGACATACTAACTGAAGAACCAAAATGATCTTCCGCTGCCAGATCGCTGTTAAAAATCTGTTTTGAAAATGACCACCCCAAATCCGTCCTAACAAAAGAAAATGCAGATCCAGTTCTCAAATATGTGCTGTCAGAATTCTCCCAGGCACCAACCAATGCATAGTCTCCGTTAATTGAGACACAATTTTTCACTCCATTAGCAAAAGAATAACCCCCGGTTAATTTTTGTTCTTCGTACCAGATGTCATTCTCTCTAACAAATATATATGCCGCCTCTTTTTCTTTGTCACCAACAATGATGCGATCATTGTCGATGTCAACCGAGGTGCCAAAAGCATCACCAGGTTGCCCGTCACTTGCGACAAGTTTCGTTTGGTAGCCCCAATTCCAGTCAAGTTTATATACATAGGCCGCACCTGCTGATCCATATTCATCGTACTCAGTACCAACCACTGCATACGCCCCATCAATAGCCACGGTTATGCCAAAATATCTTGAATTCGGTTGAGAAAAGTATATCTTTTCTTCCATATCCTGCCAGCCACTTTCAGGTTTTTCATAAAAGAATATCTTACTTCCATCCTTAGCACCAATGATTATGTATTCTCCGGACATATCTATTGCTTCTCCAAACCCTGGTGCCCACGTACCCTGCGAAGGATAAAGTCTTGCGGTTTCAGTCATATCCTCCCATCCACCAGCAGGTTTTTCAAAAAGAAAAGCAACCTCATCATAACCAGTGGAGCCTCTATGACAACCAACAACTGCAAAATCTTCACATATAGCAACATCCTGCCCGAATTTGTCTAATGGTTGCGCATCGCTTATATGTAATTTTGCTTTTTGTACCCACGAACAGCAGCCGTCCCTTTCAAAGATATAAGCGGCTCCGGTTAAGTTTCCAAACTCATTATCTCCAACAGCACCAATTATAGCATAATCACCATCGATATCAACGGACCAGCCAAACCAATCAGCATTATTTGGATCATTCGAAAATAATTTTACTTCATTTGTGCCGGGACCAGCTTTCTGATGAATAAATACTTCGCGTGGACTATATAATGCACCCGGAGCCCTGACAATGATTCGTCCATTGCGTGGACAATATAAATTCTCATTTACGTTGACTGTTATTGTACCTGAATTGGTACCAGAGCTGTCTCCAACAAACTGCAACCAGGGATCAAATGAAGATGCAACCCAGTTCATATCACCAGGTCCATTGTTATTAATCTGAATAGTGGTAGTGTTTTGAGCAGAAGTAGTGTTAAC
>JACZKK010000147.1 GCA_014860115.1 Ignavibacteriaceae bacterium | reverse complement strand
CCATTCGATTGTCCATCTAAGTAAGGATGAGCTATCTGGCATATATCTCCCGTAAAAACTAATTTCGATCCTTCTCCTGCACGGGTGATAATAGTTTTTATTTCGTGAGGAGTTAAGTTCTGTGCTTCATCAACAATAAAGAAAATTCTCTGCAAACTTCTTCCTCTGATATAGCTCAACGGTTCTATGACTAACTTTTCTTCTTTAATCAGCAAATCAATCATTTGATGATTTTTATCCGTTTCAGGAAACTGATCCTGGATAACTTTTAAATTGTCCCACAAAGGAGTCATATATGGTGCAAGCTTGCTTTCAACATCTCCGGGAAGAAATCCAATATCTTTATTGCTTAGCGGAACAATTGGACGTGCAATAAAAATTTGCCGATAATATTTTCTAACGTGTAGTGCGCTAGCAAGTGCGAGTAGAGTTTTACCTGTTCCTGCTTTTCCCGTCATCGAAACTAACTGAATATCGTGATTTGTCAGTGCATCAACGGCAAAAGTCTGTTCAGCGTTTCGAGGGGTGATTCCATAAATAACATTCTTGTCAACTTTTCTTAAATGCTCCTTGTTCTGATCGAGGTTAGCGAGAACAGAACGGTTTCCATTCCGGAGTATAAAATATTTATTCGGAAGTGCTTCTCCATTCAATCTGTCGAGCAAAGGTTCTGCTGGAATTTCAAACGGCGGTTGAAACAGCTCAATTATTTTATCGTCATCAAAATCTTCTATTACTTGTTTACCGCTGTAAAGTTCTTCAATACTTCCAATTCTATCTGTTGTATAATCTTCAGCGAGAATGCCAAGTGCTTTAGCCTTCATCCGAAGATTTACATCTTTAGTAACAAGAATAACTGTGTTTGATTCTTTGTATTTTTTTTGCCATTCAAGTGCAGTTCCAAGTATTCGGTGATCGGGAGTATCTTCTTTAAATACTTCACGAATTTCCTGTGAAAGCCCGCGTGAAATTGCAATTCGTAATTGCCCGCGACCTTCACCCATCGAAACACCGCCATTAAAAATATCCTGACCGGTGAGTGAATCGAGTGTTCGGGAAAACTCTCTTGCATTAAGATTAATTACCTGGCTTCCTCTCTTGAACTGATCAAGCTCTTCAAGAACCGTGAGAGGAATTACAACATCATTCTCCTGGAATTGGTTGATGCAGGATGAATCGTGAAGAATAACATTAGTATCGAGAATAAAAATTTTTGGTTTTTTGTTCATTTATTAAATAATGCAAAGTTAAAATAATATGAATTGAGTGTAGTTCTTGGAAGAAAAGATTCAATGAATGGAATTAACGCGTAAATCTTCAAAACATCCTTTGAATATGAACGATGAAATTTCAAGTGCAATTATAGCAAATCTTTATGAAAATTCAAGTTTTCTAATATTAATCTTTAGTTAAGTATACCGTGATCGATAACAATTGGATAAAATTTTAAAGCGGCTTATATTTGCGTGCAAATAATTTTAAGATGCTGAGAGTTAAAATCAAAGAAATAATCGAAAGAGTTTTTAAAGTTCATTAGTCATTAAGCCACTAAACAAGTGGCTATTTTTTTATCTGAAGGAATTAATTTCTGTAGATGAATGAGTTTAAACAAAAGAAAAGAGTTATCTGTAGTTGCTAAAAAATTGTGCAGAGAATTACGTATTAACCAAACGGAAGCAGAGAAAATAATTTGGGATAAAATACGTAATAGACAATTGTTAGGTAAGAAATTTTTAAGACAGCATCCAATATTTTTTGATTTAACGGGTAAGGAAGCATTTTATATCGCAGATTTTTATAGTCACGAATTTAGATTAGTCGTTGAGATTGATTGTGAAATACATAAGTTTCAACAGAAAAAGGATGATGAACGAGATCGCATCTTGAATTTATTGGGAATGAATGTGATAAGAATTCAAAGTGAAATGGTGATGAAGGATTCAGAAAGGGTAATAAAACTAATTAAAGAATATATTAATAAACTAGCCAACTTACCCTAAATCCCTCTCTTATTAAGAGAGGGACTTTGAGTTTGCCCCTTCTCTTTTTAAGAGAAGGGGAGAGGGGATGAGTTTTAATGTTATAATAAATATGAGTGATATCAAAAACGCAAAATTAATACTAGAAGACGGCTCCGAATTTGAAGGAACCAGTTTCGGTTATGACGGCAGCACATACGGTGAAGTTGTTTTCAATACCGGTATGGTTGGCTACCCTGAAACTCTTACCGATCCAAGTTATTGCGGACAAATTCTTGTCAGCACGTATCCACTTATTGGCAATTATGGTATTCCTGATAGAGAAAGATCAAATGGAATTTCAAAAAATTTTGAATCTGATTCGGTACAAGTACGGGGTCTCATTGTTTCAAATTATTCGAATGAATATTCCCACTGGAGTGCAATTAAATCCCTCGGTGATTGGTTAGAAGAAGAGAAGATTCCAGCCATCACAGGAATTGATACACGAATGCTCACTCGAAAGCTCCGTGATAAAGGCACAATGCTTGGAAAAATTATTATCGATAGAATTGGCGACACGAAAATTTCTGATCCAAATGCAACCGATCTGGTTAAAGAAGTTTCGGTAAAAGAGCCAGTTGAATATCCCGCAGGCAGTGAAAAAATAATTCTGGTTGACTGCGGAACGAAGAACAACATCATCCGTGCATTTCTCGGAAGGAATATTTCCGTAATCCGGGTTCCATATGATTATGATTTTACATCAATCAAAGCAAATGGAATTATGTTATCTAACGGTCCTGGTGATCCAAAGATGAATGTTGCAACAATCGAACACACAAAGAAGGCTATGGAATCAAATATTCCGATACTTGGAATTTGTTTGGGATCTCAAATACTTGCACTTGCTGCCGGTGCTGATACTTACAAATTAAAATATGGTCATCGTGGTCACAACCAGCCGTGTAATGAGATGGGAACAAAAAGATGTTACATAACTTCGCAGAATCATGGTTACGCTGTCAAATCCGATACACTTCCGCAGGATTGGCGTGAGTGGTTTGTGAATGACAATGACGGAACGAATGAAGGAATTATTCACATATCAAAACCATTTTTTGCAGCACAGTTTCATCCGGAAGCTTCTCCCGGTCCCGATGATTGCGAATTTATATTTGATATGTTTGTGAGGGCATTGAAATGACGCGTAGTGTCATCCCGAACTAGTTTCGGGATCTTAAATTAAACTAAAGATGCTGAAACGAGTTCAGCATGACGAATGAGAGAGTTGTCATCCTGAATTTATTTCAGGATCTAAGGTTGCATCATTACTTGCGAAATGAAAAATTACTATGTGTATATAATGACAAATAACTCTAAAACACTTTATATAGGTGTTACCGATGATTTAAAAAGAAGACTATTTGAACATAAAAATAAATTAATCGATGGCTTTACCAAAAAATACAATTTAACAAGGCTAGTTTATTTTGAAACTTTTAACCGAATTGAGGATGCGATCAGAAGAGAAAAGCAGTTGAAGAATTGGCATCGACAGTGGAAAATAAATTTAATTGAATCTATGAATAGAGAATGGAAAGATCTTTCTCTCGAATTTGAAAACTAAGTTGCTGAAATGAATTCAGCATGACCTGATTTAAAAATTATGATAAAAAAAAGAAAACCCAAAAAAGTATTAATCCTTGGCTCCGGTGCTTTGCAAATCGGGCAGGCGGGTGAGTTTGACTATTCCGGCTCACAGGCTATCAAAGCGCTGAAGGAAGATGGAATAACATCCGTTCTTGTTAATCCAAACATTGCAACTATACAAACCTCAGAAAACTTTGCCGATAAAGTTTACTTCATTCCAATTACTGCTGAATTTGTTGAAAGAGTTATTGAGAAAGAACAACCTGACAGTATTCTTCTTCAGTTTGGCGGGCAGACTGCATTGAATGTTGGTGTTCAGTTATTTGATAAAGGAATTCTTGAAAAACACAATGTCCAGGTTCTCGGAACTCCGGTTGAAGCAATTAAGGATACTGAAGACAGACTTCTGTTTGCAAATAAGTGTACAGAAATAGGTTTAAAAGTTGCCAGAAGTAAAACTGCAAAAAGTGTTGATGAAGCAATTCAAGTCGCAAATGAAATTAACTTTCCTGTGATGGTGAGAATTGCTTATGCACTTGGTGGACTTGGATCGGGAATAGTTAACAATGAAAAGGAGTTGAAAGAGAAAGCTGAGAAAGCATTCCGTTACACAAACCAGATTTTAATCGAAGAATCTCTTTACGGCTGGAAAGAGGTTGAGTACGAAATTGTACGTGATAAATATGACAACTGCATCACAACCTGCTCGATGGAAAATATTGATCCGATGGGAATCCATACTGGTGATAGTGTTGTAATTGCACCTGTTCAGACACTTTCGGCTCAGGAAAATTTCAAGCTTCGTTCAATAGGAATAAAATTAATTCGTCACATCGGCGTGATAGGTGAGTGCAACATCCAATATGCACTTGATCCAAATTCCGATGACTACAGAATAATAGAAGTAAACGCACGACTTAGCAGAAGTTCTGCGCTGGCTTCAAAAGCTACTGGTTACCCGCTTGCGTTCATTGCAACCAAACTTGCACTTGGTTATGCATTAAATGAAGTTGAAAACAGCATTACTCAGGAAACTTCTGCATGCTTCGAACCGGCACTGGATTATGTTGCATTAAAATTTCCAAGATGGGATTTACAGAAATTCCAGCAGGTAAGTACTCAGCTTGGTTCTGAAATGAAATCAGTTGGTGAAGTAATGTCTCTTGGACGAAGCTTCGAGGAAGTTCTTCAGAAAGCAATCCGAATGCTTGACGTTGGTTTGAAAGGATTTGTCTGCAACGATTTAAACTTTGCTGATCTCGATAAAGAATTATCTCAACCAACAGATAAAAGAATTTTTGCAATTGCTGTTGCACTTCAAAAAGGTTATTCAGTTGAAAAGATACATCAGCTAACTAAGATTACTCCGTGGTTCCTCTTCAAAATGAAAAATATTGTTGAGACTGAATTAAAGCTGAAGCAGAAAAAAATCCAGGGAATTGATTTTAGTTTAATGAAGGAAGCAAAACAGAATGGATTTTCCGATTTGCAGATTGCTGAATCTGTTCACGCAACTGAAAACGAAATTAGATTGAAACGAAAATCATTAGGTGTCCTTCCTGTTGTAAAGCAGATTGATACAATGGCCGCTGAATATCCTGCGCAGACAAACTATCTTTACTTAACTTATCATGGAAACGAACACGATATTTCTGTAAATGAAAAAGGACAGATAGCAGTAATTGGAAGCGGCGCTTACAGGATTGGTTCATCAGTTGAATTTGATTGGTGCTGTGTAACGGCAGTGAATGCGGTTAACAAGGTTGGTCATAAGTCAATTATGATTAATTGTAATCCGGAAACAGTAAGCACTGATTATGACATTTGCGATAAGCTTTACTTCGAGCAATTAACTCTTGAAAGAGTACTGGATATCTGTGATCTTGAAAATCCTGAAGGCGTAATTGTTTCAATGGGCGGGCAGGTTCCAAATAATCTTGCAATGAAGCTTCATAATTCCGGGGTAAAAATTATAGGCACATCACCTGTTCAAATCGATAACGCCGAAAGCCGCCACAAGTTTTCGCAAATACTTGACAAGCTTGAAATAGATCAGCCGGAGTGGACGGAAGTAACTACTCTAAGTGAAGCTAAAAAGTTTTCAGCAAAAGTTGGATACCCGGTTTTAATTCGTCCAAGCTACGTTCTTAGTGGTGCTGCAATGAGTATCGTTCTGACTGAAGACGAACTTGAAACTTATTTGAAGAAAGCAACTGATTTGAACAATGAGCATCCGGTGGTTATAAGTAAATTTATTACCGATGCGCGTGAAATAGAAATTGATGCGGTTGCTGATCATGGTGAGCTTTTCTGTTATGCAATTGCCGAGCACGTTGAAAATGCCGGCGTTCATTCCGGTGATGCGACGATAGTACTCCCGCCACAGCGAACATACCTTGAAACAATGCGGCGAGTAAAAAACATCACAAGAAAAATTGCAAATGAGTTTGAGATAACCGGACCTTTCAACATTCAGTTCATTGCAAAGGATAATGATGTAAAAGTAATTGAGTGCAACCTGCGTGCATCAAGGAGTTTTCCATTCGTTTCGAAAACGTTGAAAATTAATTTTATTGATATTGCAACTAAATTGATGCTTGGAGAAAAAGTTACAAGAATGGATAAGTCTTCTTTCGATCTCGATTATGTGGGAGTTAAAGCCTCGCAGTTTTCGTTTACAAGACTTAAAGGTTCTGACCCAGTAACCGGAGTCGAAATGTCATCAACCGGTGAAGTAGCCTGTCTGGGTGACGACTTTAACGAAGCCTTCTTGAAAAGTGTTTTATCGACGGGACAAAAGATTCCACAGAAGGCAGTTCTGCTTTCTACGGGGACACCAAAGAACAAAGCTGAATTGCTTGAAGATATTTTAGCTCTGAAAGAAATGGGTTTGAAATTCTACGGAACAAAGGGAACGGCAGATTATTACAAGCTGAATGGAATTGATGTAGAAGTTCTTTATCGTCCGTTTGATGAAAAAGAACCATCAATCCTGACTTACCTTGGTAATGGTGAAATTGATATGGTAATAAACATTCCGAAGTCTGCTGAAAAAGTTGAACTAGACAGCGATTACATCATCCGCAGAAAAGCTGTTGATTTGAACATTCCTCTTTTCACAAATGTGCAGGCAACCAAAAGGTTCATCAAAGCATTGCAGCAATTCACAACTGAGAGTTTACCTGTTAAGAGTTGGGATGAGTATCAGTGAATAATGCAGGGATCGAAATTATTTTAAAAGTAACCGCCCTTCTCATTTTTCCAAATCTTATACTCCTCTAATTCTTTCTCGGAAATGGTTCCATTCATAATGAATTCGGGCTCTGCATTTTTGAACGAACTATATAAAAGCGGGATGTGGATAATCCCAAATCTTTTTGGATCATCTTCCTCTGAATTCATGTATAACTCTTCTGGTTTTACTTTATCTGGTCTAAGTAAATAGTGATTTGAGAATAGACAGATATGAACACCCCACTCGTCGGAAATCAAAATTTTACCTATTCTATAACCGAATTCAGATTCAGCAATCGAGAAATATGTACCAGCCCTAAAATTTTTTTTAAAAGTTTCGAAATCATCATATAGTATATCTGCATCTTCGAGTACTATTACTTCTAAAACATCCTTAAGGAGTTGTTTAACTAGTTCAATTTGGTCTTCACGAACCATGAGAATTGTAGTGTGTCCGAGAGGTAGTCCGAAAACAGAATCCAATGGGTTTTCCTTTATGAAGTTTTTTATTCTGTTTTTGTCAAGCAGAGACCGAATGATTGAGAGGTCGACGGGATTGGAAGTTACTGGCATTTCCACAAAGTCGCCTTCTTCTTCCGTGTCAACTAACAATGCACCGCAGTTTGGGCACAATTGTGCTTCTGAAGGAATAGTAGCACCACAATCAGAACACTGATATTCAGATTCATCAGGTTCCATTGTTACACCTTTCACTTAGTTATGAAAAGGCACACATTTAATTTCTAGAACAATATTACCAAGACGATTTTTAAATGTTCATAATTACTTCTTATAATACTTCATCGCCTCCGGAATCCACGAAGTGATATCGTTAATTCTTGTCTGGTCAGATGGGTGAGTGCTCAAAAATTCAGGTGGAGAGCCGCCTTGTTTTCCTGCAGCCATTCTCTTCCAGAATTCCGGTGCAGCGTGCGGATCGTAGCCAGCCATGGCCATAAAAATTAATCCGAGATGATCTGCTTCACTTTCGTGAGTTCTGCTGTAAGGAAGCATAATTCCAACAGTTGTTCCAACTCCATATACTGAAAGCCAGATAGCTTGTGTTTGTGCAGGTTCATCTTTCATCGCAACCATTAATCCGACTGCACCAACCTGCTGCAATAATTGCTGACTCATTCTTTCATTTCCGTGCTCAGCGATTGCGTGAGCAATTTCGTGACCCATTACAACTGCTAAACCTTCTTCATTTTGTGTTACCGGAAGTATTCCTGTATAAACAACAACTTTTCCGCCGGGCATACACCATGCATTTATCTGTTCATCTTCAACAAGATTGAATTCCCAATTATAACCTTTTAATCTATCGGATAATTTATTATCAGCCATGTATCTTTCAACTGCTGTTTGAATCTTGCCTCCGACGCTCTTTATCATATTAACCTGCGTCTGGTTTGTGCTTAGCTTGCTTTCTTTTAGAAATTGATCATACTGCTGAAAGCTCATTGAAAGCATTTCACTGCTTGGTATCATATTAAGCTGCGATCTTCCAGTTAGTGGGACTGAACTGCAAGTTTGGAATAGAAATAATGTAATAATTGAAAGTACGAAAGAAATTAATATTTGTCGCATAACAACTCCAGATTAAAGAAATAATTTAGATTGCCTAAAATGTATCAATTAACAAGAAAATCACAAAACGTTAAAATTAATTTCTGTACTTCGAATATTATTGAGTTTTCTTTTGGTCTGTAAATTGTAATATTATAATGAATACTAATTAAAAATTGGAGTTTATATGAAATCGATATTCTTTTTGGCGTTGTTGAGCATTTTTATCTACTTTGGTTGCAGTGACCAAACGACAAATGTGGACCCGGTTGACCAAAATGGTCGTCTTAAAATACATTTGATTGATTCACCGGCACAACTCGATTCAGTAATTATTTGTGTTACTAGAGTTGAAGTTCATCGTGCTGGAAGTGATTCAACAAGTGGTTGGTTCGTTATTAACGACTCGACGAGATTTTTTGATTTACTCCAACTAACAAATGGCGCTTCAGTAATTCTGGGTGACACTTCATTACCAGCCGGTCAGTATACACAAATCAGGTTATTTATCGGTGACGGAAGTTATGTGATCGATCAGGGAACAAAGCACGACCTTGAGGTTCCGAGCGGGTCGCAGTCAGGACTGAAGTTGATCCATCAGTTTACAATTGAAACAGGCAAGTTGTATGAACTTCTTCTTGATTTTAATGTTGAGAAATCTATTGTTATAACTGGCAATGGAAAATACAAACTAAAACCAACAATTAGAGTAACACCCATTGTTATTTCCGGCAGCATCTCAGGTCAGGTATTACCTTTATATGCACAGCCAACCATCCGGACAGTTTATGGAACAGATACGGTTACAACTTATACTGATCTTCAGGGATTTTTTAAGTTGATGGGATTACCGCAGGGTATTTATGATGTGAATATTATTCCAGCAGACAAATTAATTTATCGTGATACAACTATAACCAACATACAAGTTATGGCAAATCAGGATACTGACATTGGTGAAATTACACTCGAAACAAATTGACACTCAATTAACTTTTAACTTTAAGCCGCTTTTTAGCGGCTTTTTTTAGGCTCGCTAATACTAAAACAGCGTTTCTTATATTTGTTCTGCAAAAACAAAAACAATAGAAGAAAAGTTATTAATGCAGATAGGAATTGTAGGATTACCGCAGTCAGGCAAATCAACTCTTTTTCAGACAATTACAAAGACTCATCTTGACCCCGCATCTATGGCAAAAGTTGAAACTCATCAATCCATAATTAAAGTTCCTGATGCGCGTCTGGATAAATTGACAAATATTTTCCAACCGCCAAAAAAAACTAATGCAACAATAGAAGTTATTGATGTAGTCGGGCTGCAGAAAGGTGCATCAGGTTCAACTCAATTCACAAGCAATTTTCTAGGTAAGGTAAAAACTAACGACGCACTCATTCAGGTAGTGCGGCTTTTTAAGAATGAAACCGTGCCTCATCCTGATGGTTCTGTAAATATGATGCGGGATATAAATAATTTTGAAGCAGAATTTATCATATCTGATTTGACTATTGTAGAAAAGAGAATTGATACTGTTAAAAAACAAGTTCAAAAAACTCAGGATGATAAATTGAAACGTGAGCTTCCTTTGCTCGAGAAGTGTTATAACTTACTTCAGGAGGAAACACCTTTAAGAGATGCTCATCTTACAAATGACGAATTAAAAATTTTAAGTTCCTTTCAGCTTCTTTCTATTAAACCAATGCTGATCGCACTCAATCTTGATGAAACCCAGGTAAATGAAACAGGAAAATTTCTGGATGAGCTTGCAAAGAAAAAACTCAGCAAGAATACAAAAGCACTTTTCTTTTTCGGAAAGATCGAACAGGAAATGTCTGAATTGTCTGACAAGGAAGCAGAAATATTTATGGAAGAGTTTGGAATTAAGGAATCCGCATTGAATAATATTATAAGAGAAACTTACGACTTGCTTGGATTGCACTCTTTCCTTACTTGTGGTGAAACTGAGTGCAGAGCCTGGACAACCAGAAAAGGCTCAAATGCTCAGGAAGCTGCAGGCGAAATTCATTCTGATTTTTATAATAAGTTTATTCGTGCTGAAGTTGTTGCCTATGATGATTTTATTTCTGCAGGTAGTTTTGCTAAAGCGAAAGAGCAGGGAACCTGGAGATTAGAAGGGAAGGAGTATGTTGTTAAAGATGGAGATATTATGATAATCCGTCACGGTTGACGTAGTTCTGCTTACTTCTAT
>JACZKK010000017.1 GCA_014860115.1 Ignavibacteriaceae bacterium | reverse complement strand
AGTTATTCTTCTCGCAATAAATATTCTATATTTTTTTATTGCCAGACATTTCCCTTTCAAAAATGAATACCAGGAGCTTGCATTTCTTGAATTGCAGATAATTACTGATCTTTTAATAATATCATTTGTAATTCATTACTCTGGCGGAATCGGAAATCCATTCTACTTTCTTTATATGGTTCAGGTTATTCTTTCGGGAATAATATTTCCCGGAAAAGCCCTTCCATACTTTAATGCGATTGCTGCGGCACTTCTGCTAACAATCTGGACTATGCTTGAACACCTGATTATGGTAGATAGATATCTGCTCCGCGATGAACCTGCTACATTAGCATTAATTATAACGTCACTTTTAGCTTTCTATATAATCAATTTTGCCGGTATTTACATTATAAACAATTTTATGATCGGCTATCGGTCGCTCAAAAAAATAATTGATCAGAAAAATGTTCAGCTTGAGCAGGCAATTAAAGATAGAAGCAGAACTTTTCGCTTTGCGGCACATGAACTGAAATCACCATTGATTGCAATACAAAGCACGCTTGAGGTAGTAAAAAGTTTATTTTCAAGTGACCTTCGTCCCGAAGTTAAAGATATGGTGTTAAAAGCAGAAAGACGGTCATCCCAGGTGATTGATATGGTTAAAGAGATGATTACAGTAACTCAGTATAATCTTGGAATGGAAAAACCTATTTTTGAAAATATTGTTTTCGATGAGTGGTTATTCAGCATTGTTAGTCATCACAAAGCATATGCAAACAACAAAAACCTGGAATTAATTTATAATCACTTATCAATCACTTTGAATGTTACAGTTGATACCAATGGATTTGAGAAGGTTGTAAGCAATCTTGTCAGTAATGCTTTAAGATACACTCCATCCGGAGGGAAAGTAATTGTTGAACCTTTTGTGTCTGATCACTCATATGGTTTGATTGTGAAAGATAGCGGAATAGGAATCCCTAAAGAGGATATCGAAAAAATATTTGAAGAATTTTACCGCAGTAAAAATGCCCGCGAGGCAGAGCAAATAGGAACAGGGCTTGGACTAAATCTTGTGAAAGAAATTGTGCAGCATTATAATGGAGAAATCTCCGTTAAAAGTGAATTAGGTAAAGGCAGTGAGTTTAAAGTTGAGTTTTTGCTGGAAGAAAACCAAAACAGTTTTGAACAATCAGAAGAACTCAAAAAATCGGTTTTTCTATAATCCCAAAAAATTAATTGCAATCCCGCAAATTAAAATCATTCCGCCTGCAAGAGCGTGAGTATACTTTTCAAGTTTGCCAACATTAAAAAGATTTATTCCCCGAAGAGAAATTATAACTATCGAAAGCATAGTTAGAATAGTTGTAATTCCAAATACAGATGTTACTAAAATTAAGCCCGAAACACTTTTTGTTGCAGCAGGATACATTAATATAGGTATCAGAGCTTCACAAGGACCAAAAATGAAAATTGTAAAGAGCACCCAGGGAGTTATACTCTTCTTTTCTTCCTTGTGGGGATGAGCATGTTCTTTCTGATGAGCATGTTCATGCGAGTGCATTGTTCCGTTTTCGTGCATGTGAATATGAGAGTGTGGTTTGTGTTTAATAGCTCGCTTTATTCCCCAGATTAAGTAAGCCAGACCAAAACCAATCAGCAGCCAGCCTGCGATTTCTCCGCGCGTTGATTCAATTAACTCAAGCTCGCTAACTGCAACTCCGAAACCAATTCCGATTAAACCAATAATTACGGAACTCAATACGTGCCCCACACCGCAGGCGGATGTAATAAGTGCAGTTTTGCGAACTGACCAATCTTTGGCTTTTGCCATTGCAATAAAAGGAATATAGTGATCAGGGCCAAGGATAGTGTGAACGAATCCGAGCGTTGCAGCAGTTATTGTTAAGAGAGTAATTTCCTGAGACATTGCAATACCTCAGCGAGTGAAAAAATTTGTTTAAGAAGCCATCAGTGCCAGATTTAATAGCTTTTCTTCATTCAAAATTCGTATATTATTTTGTGATTGGCAAGATTTTTTAATAATAAATTCACGTTATATGCACGAATTATCTGTCGCACAGGAAATTTTAGGGATTGTACATCAATACGTTCCCGATCCCAAACCGAATACTGTGAAATCAGTAAAGGTAAGTGTTGGAAAATTGAGTAATATTTTGGTAGACTCGCTTACTTTCTGTTTTGAAGCTATCACTGGTGATACTCCCCTAAATGGTACAAAGCTTGAAATAATTGAATTACCTGTAAAAATTCAATGTTCTAACTGCAACAAAGTATCAGAGATTGATGATCCTGTTTTTGCCTGCCCGAATTGTGGTGATAATAAAATAAATATTATTTCTGGTACAGAATTAAAAGTAGATGAGATAGAACTTTTTGACGAAATTAAGGAGCAACAATGAGTGTAATTACAGTTGAACGAAAAGTTTTAGAAAAGAATGACGCCATTGCTCAGCAGAACAGGGAAGTGTTCAAGAAAAAAAATCTCTTCACGATGAATCTTGTCAGCTCACCGGGTTCTGGAAAAACAAGCCTTATTGAAAGAACAATCCATCATACTAAAAATAAATTTGACATTGCTGTGATCGAAGGTGATGTGCAGACAAGTCTTGATGCGGAAAGAGTAGCTGCTTACGGTGTTCCTGTTGTTCAAATAATAACACAGGGAGCTTGTCATCTCGAGGCCGGATTAGTAAGAGATGCTTTTGGGCAAATCGAGACAAATAACTTCGAAGTACTTTTCATAGAGAATGTTGGTAACCTTGTTTGTCCTGCCGGATATGATCTCGGTGAAGATCTTAAAGTTGTAATTGTAAGCACAACTGAAGGAGATGATAAACCGTTAAAGTACCCGGCAATGTTCAGGAATGCTTCGGCATTGATTATTAATAAAATCGATCTTGTCCCGTACGTAAATTGTTCGACTGCATTGATTGAGAAAAATGCTTTATCAATTAATCCCTCATTAAAAATATTTAAAACTTCCTGCACTAATGATGAAGGAATTGCAGAATGGTGCGGATGGATCGAATCTAAAATTAAAAGATAATTGAGCACACGAATCCACATAGCAATCAGGGGTGCAGTTCAGGGTGTTGGTTTCCGTCCGTTCATCTTCAAACTTGCTAATGAATTGAACCTGAATGGTTACGTCCTAAATAATTCAAGTGGAGTTTTTATTGAAGCAGAAGGTGATGAACTTCTTCTGAGGAATTTTCTTGCAAGGATTGAAACAGATAAACCGAAACTTTCTGTAATTACAAGTCTTGAACATTCTTTTCTTGATCCAGTTGGTTATTCAAAATTTGAAATAAAAGAAAGTGAGGAGAGTGATGATGTTTCTGTGCTAATTCTCCCGGACTTTGCTGTGTGTGATGATTGTTTGAATGAAATGTTGGATCCTGATGACCGCAGATATTTATATCCTTTTATTAACTGTACTAATTGCGGACCAAGATTTTCTATTATCGAATCGCTGCCTTACGATCGTCCTAACACATCGATGAAAAACTTTAAGATGTGCGATAAGTGCAGAGAAGAATATGAAAATCCTTCCGACCGAAGATTCCATGCACAACCCACTGCCTGCCAGGATTGTGGTCCTCAACTATTCCTTTGGGATGAAAACGGAAATATTATTTCTGAAAAACAATCTGCCTTAAAGCAAACAGTTGAGTTAATTCGCCAGGGAAAAATAATTGCGTTAAAAGGATTGGGTGGCTTTCAGCTAATTGTTGATGCAACTAACGATGAAGCCGTAAGAGAATTAAGAAAAAGAAAACATCGCGAAGAAAAACCTTTTGCATTGATGTTTCCCTCAATAGAGTCAATTAACAATGTATGTGAAGTTTTCGAAATAGAAGAAAGAGTTCTCTGTTCTACTGAGTCTCCAATAGTTCTTGTCAAAAAAGCATCCAGAATCCAGCATCCAATAACCAGCATCTCGGAATTTGTTGCACCAAATAATCCTTATCTTGGAGCAATGCTTCCATACACTCCGATTCATCATTTATTAATGAGAGAACTAAATCTTCCAGTTGTTGCAACCAGTGCAAACTTATCTGAGGAACCAATTTGTATCGATGAGCAGGAAGCTTTGGAAAGACTGAGAGGAATTGCTGATTATTATTTGATTCATAACAGGCCAATTATTCGTCACGTTGATGATTCTATAGTCCAGGTAATTATGAATCGTGAACTTGTTATTAGGCGTGCTCGCGGATATGCACCTTTACCTGTAATGGTAACTGAGATATATTCTTCATTGAAAGAAAAAACTATACTTGCTGTTGGTGGGCACCTGAAGAATACAGTTGCTCTGAAAAAAGGAAATAATATTTTTATCAGCCAGCACATTGGTGATCTTTCAACTGAGGAATCTAACAAAACATTTAAAAAAGTGATTAACGATTTTAAACTCCTTTATAATGCTGAGCCCAATGAAATAATAAGTGATCTTCATCCCGAATACATTTCAACAAAGTATGCAAAGCAGTTGAATGAAAAGATAGAACAAGTTCAGCACCATTTTGCACATGTTGCGGCGTGCAGATTTGAAAACCAGGTTGAAGGTGAGGCACTTGGTGTTTCCTGGGATGGTACCGGTTATGGTCTGGATGGAACAGTTTGGGGTGGAGAGTTTTTTTTAACCGATGATAATTCATACAAACATTTTGCTCAGTTTAGAAAGTTTGTACTTCCCGGCGGAGAAAAAGCAATAAAAGAACCAAGACGATCTCTTACAGGAATTCTATTTGAAATTGGAGGCGTATCTTTTGTAAATGAGTTTAGTGATTTAATTGAAAATAAATTCACTTTAGCCGAGATTGGCATATTGCTGAATATGTTATCGAAAAAAATTAATTCTCCGGTTACTTCAAGTGCAGGAAGACTATTTGATGCTGTTTCATCACTGCTTGGAATTTGTGACCGGACAAACTACGAAGGACAAGCAGCAATGATGCTTGAGTTTGCAGCGGATTTGAATGAGAAGGGATGTTATCCGTTTGAAATAAAAGAGTCAGATAAATTAATTATTGATTGGCAGCCAATTATAATCTCAATGATTAATGATTTGAGGAAGGATATAAATTCTTCAGCCATCTCAACAAAATTTCACAACACACTTGCGAAAGTAATTCTTGAAATCGTAAAAAGATCTGAGTTGAATAAGGTGGTTTTAAGTGGGGGATGCTTTCAGAATGCATTATTAACGGAAAGAACAATAAATTTGTTGCAAGAGAATAAATATAAAGTTTACTGGCATCAGCGCATTCCTCCTAACGACGGAGGAATTTCTCTTGGGCAGATAGCTGCTTATATGATGCTATCAAAGTCCGACGCTGTTGGAAAACACAATCAACGCTCTGAAACTGAAAAAGAAAACCAATTAACTAAGGAGATTAGCTAATGTGTCTTGCTGTTCCAGGAAAAATAGTTTCAATTGATGAAAGCAATCCCGATTTAAGAATGGCGAAAGTAAATTTTGGCGGAGTGTCGAAGGATGTCTGCATTCAATGGTTGGATGATGTAAATATTGGAGACTATGTCCTTGTTCACGTTGGTTTTGCTCTAAATAAAGTTGACGAAAAAGATGCTGAGGAAACATTGAGAATTTTAAGAGAAATGGGCGACATTGAAGAAGAGAATTAATCAATCTGGAAGTAATTGTCATTCCGTGCTTGACACGGAATCTATTTGTCTTTTGTTAGATTCCGGCTTTCGCCGGAATGACAAAATGCATTTTTAATGAAGATACTCAAATGAAATACCTGGATGAATTCAGAGATGGAAAAGCTGCAAGGAAATTATCCGCAGAGATAAAGTCCGTTGTGACAAAACCCTGGCAGATAATGGAAATTTGCGGAGGACAAACACATTCTATTTTAAAGTATAGTATAGAAGAATTATTGCCTGAAGAGATTACTCTCATTCATGGTCCGGGCTGTCCGGTATGTGTAACGCCTTTGGAACTTATTGATAAAGCTATTTCAATTGCACAGAGAGAAGACGTTATTTTTACATCGTTTGGCGATATGCTTCGTGTGCCGGGTTCAAAGCACGATTTATTAAGTGTTAAAGCAAAAGGTGGGAATGTCAAAATGGTTTACTCTCCGCTTGATGCGGTTAAGATCGCCGAGAATAATCCTGAAAAAAATGTTGTCTTCTTTGCAGTCGGATTCGAAACAACCGCACCTGCAAATGCAATGTCAGTCATCGAAGCAAAAAGAAGAGGAATAAAGAATTATTCTATTCTCTGTTCGCACGTTCTTGTTCCGCCTGCCATCGAAGCTCTTCTTTCATCTAAGAATAACAACATACAAGGCTTTCTTGCAGCGGGACATGTATGCGCTGTTATGGGCTATAATGAATATTTTCCGATTGCAGAAAAATATAATGTGCCGATTGTCGTTACCGGCTTTGAGCCAATAGATATTTTACAGGGTATTCTTTTAACTGTAAAACAACTTGAAGTTGGAAAGTTTGAAGTCCAAAATCAATACAGCAGGGTTGTTACAAGCGAAGGAAATATTTCTGCACAAAAGTTACTTGAAGAAGTTTTTGAAAGAACAGACAGAAAGTGGCGAGGTATTGGCAATATTCCTTCAAGTGGTTTTAAATTGAAAGATGAATATTCTGATTATGATGCCGAGAAAATATTTAAAGTTGAAAATATAGAAACAGAAGAATCTCCTTTGTGCATTGCAGGAGAGGTATTGCAGGGAATTAAAAAACCAATTGAGTGCTCTGCTTTCGGAAAAGAGTGCACACCCGAGCATCCGCTTGGTGCACCAATGGTTTCGACCGAAGGAGCTTGCGCTGCTTATTTTCATTATGGAAAAGTCAAGAAGGAAAAACACGTAATTGCGAGCGAAGCGAAGCAATCTTAAAACTTAATTAAGGATTGCTTCGTCGCTCCACTCCTCGCAATGACAGTTTAGAATGAATATGAAACAAAAAGACGAAATAGATTTTTCATCAGGGCTTAGCTGCCCAATACCAAAAAGCGATTACGAACATGTTCTACTTGCTCACGGTGGTGGAGGTACGCTTTCGCATCAATTGATAAGTAAATTATTCTTCTCCCAGTTTGATAATGAATTTCTAAATGAACAGCACGACAGCGCTATCCTGCCTTTGTTATCACTCCGGCAGGCAGGCTTCAATGTTGATAAATCGAAACTCGCATTCACTACAGATTCATATGTTGTACAGCCAATATTTTTTCCCGGTGGAAACATTGGTGAGCTTGCAGTTAATGGAACGGTAAATGATTTGGTCGTAGCAGGTGCAAAACCAGTTTATATTTCTGTTGGATTTATAATTGAAGAAGGCTTACTGATCGAAGATCTTTGGAAAATTGTTCTTTCAATGAAAGAAGCAGCAAGAAAATCCGGAGTTAAAATTGTTACAGGCGATACAAAGGTTGTTGATAAAGGAAAGGGCGATAAAATATTTATAAACACTTCTGGTATAGGTGTTATTAAAGAAGGAATAAATATTTCTCCCAAGAGATGTAAGCCCGGAGATAAAATAATTCTAAGCGGAAGAATTGCTGACCACGGAATTGCAATTATGTCCGCTCGTGAAGGGCTTGAGTTTGAAACAGCAATTGTAAGTGACACGGCGCCCTTGATTGATTTACTGGATTGCATCGAAAAGTTTGGAGATAAAATTCACGTTATGCGCGACCCAACTCGCGGTGGATTAGCCAGCAGCTTGAATGAAATTGCTGAAATTGCTAATGTTGGAATGTTAATAGACGAAGAGAAAATATCGATACTCGACGAAGTAAAAGGTGCTTGCGAAATTTTAGGACTTGATCCATTATACATTGCAAACGAAGGAAAAATGATCGCTATTGTTGCTAATGATATCGCTGATGATCTATTAAAAGAATGGCGCGACAAAGAATTGGGAAAAGAAGCAGAAATAATCGGGGAAGTAACTTCAGAGAATTCTGGAACCGTAGTAATGAAAACAACAATTGGAAGTAAAAGGATAGTTGATATGATATCAGGAGAACAACTGCCTAGGATATGTTAACACATGAAAAATGTTGAATCAACCTGTTATTATTAACTGGATGATTAATCGGTTCATATCTTTTTGTCCCACTCGCAGGTATATAAATCACGCTTTTTTCAATCATAGAAATAACTCTTTGATTTTCAATTTTACAATTATATATTTCGTTAGTTAACGAAATGAATTTTTGTATGATTGAAGAAAAAACAAAACTGTTCAAGTCCCTTTCTGATTCAAACCGGCTGCGAATATTAAAAATGCTTCAGGTAAAACCGCTTTGTGTTTGTGAAATAACAGATGTTCTTCAGCTTGCTACATCAACTGTATCAAGGCATTTGAGCATACTCAGGGAAACAGGCTTCATTATTGAGGAAAAGGATGGAAAGTGGGTGAATTATATGATAAATTCACATCCGGTTGACCCCAGGATATCATCTATTATTTCAACATTGGATTTCTGGATCGCTGATCAAAAAATAATCAACGAAGACAAATCGAAGGTGATTAAAGTCGACAGACACTTTGTTTGTTCGAAATAAATTTTTACCGAAGTCATTTCGAAGATTATCGAAACAGGTTGATGAAGATATTATGAACTGGAAAAAAGAATATAAAATATTTCTGTGGATATTGGGTTTCTTTCTCTTCGCTTACTTCATGCCGCTTGAGAATGCAACTTTCACAGGGGCCATTCTCGCAGCTTTCGATCTTGCAAAATGGTATGCACAGGAACATGTTCTGCTTTGTTTGATTCCTGCTTTTTTTATTGCGGGTGTTATAGCAGTATTTGTCAGTCAATCAGCAGTAGTAAAATACTTCGGAGCTAATGCTAAAAAATGGGTTGCCTATTCAGTAGCATCTGTTTCAGGAACTGTTCTTGCCGTTTGTTCGTGCACGATTCTCCCTTTGTTTTCAAGCATTCATAAACGCGGGGCTGGGTTAGGTCCTGCAATAGCTTTTCTTTATTCGGGTCCTGCAATAAATATTCTTGCAATCATACTTACAGCACGAATACTCGGAATTGAACTTGGCATAGCAAGAATTATCGGTGCTGTCTCATTCAGTATCGTCATCGGTTTGATAATGTCATTTATATACCGCAAAGAAGAAAAAGCTGATGCACAAATTGCAATTCCTGAAATGCCGGAAGAAAGACCAATGTGGCAAACTGCAATTCACTTTTTCATTCTTGTTGCAATTCTTGTGTTTGTCAATTGGGGCAAACCAGAGACTGCTGAGGGCCTCTGGTATTTTATGTTTGCAAATAAATGGTTTATTACTTCAATCTTTGGAATTGGTTTTGCACTTTCGATGGTTTATATAATTAAGGTGAAAAATTTATATGTGATACTCGGAACCTTTGCAGTAATCGTCTCTGCGATTTTCTTTTTTAGCAATCCAACAATACCTTTTATAGTTGCGGTAGTTGCAACAACATTGGTTTTAACTTTCTCTGAATACGAACCAAACCAGTGGCTTGGAGAAACGTGGGGATTCACAAAACAAATAATGCCGCTGCTTGGTGCTGGTATTTTGGTTGCCGGATTTTTACTCGGTTCACAAAATGGTAACAACGGAATTATTCCCAACCAATGGATTGCAAATCTGGTCGGAGGCAATTCGTTGTTCTCAAACTTCTTTGCATCTATTACAGGTGCATTTATGTATTTCGCAACTTTAACTGAGATACCAATTCTTCAGGGATTGATAAGCAGCGGAATGGGAAAAGGTCCTGCACTTGCGTTGCTGCTTGCAGGTCCTGCATTATCTTTACCTAATATGTTTGTTATTCGTGAAGTTATCGGAACCCAAAAAACTGTGGTTTATGTTTCACTCGTTATTTTAATGGCAACAATCAGCGGATTGATTTATGGATCTTTATTTTAAAAAAATATCACTCTGATGACGCAGATCTGCGCAGATCAGTTTAAATCTGAGTAATCTGCGTTCTATTACTTTTTTTATAAAAAGGGAAATAAATGAAAAAGAGAATCTTAATATTATGTACAGGAAATAGTTGTCGCAGTCAGATGGCAGAAGGATTTCTCAAATCGTTTGATATGAATCTTGAAGTGTATTCTGCTGGAACGAGACCAGCGGAAAGAGTAAATCCTTTTGCTGTTAAAGCAATGAAAGAAATTGGTATAGATATCAGCAATGGCATTGCAGAAGATGTTGATAAATATTTATCGCAGTCTTTTGATTATGTAATTACAGTTTGTGATAACGCAAAAGAAACCTGTCCTGCTTTTATAGGAGATGTAATGCATCGTTTACACATCGGCTTTGATGATCCTGCAGATGCAGTAGGATCAGAAGAAGAAGTAATGCCGGTTTATCGCAGAGTAAGAGACGAAATTAAAAGAGATTTTTATGAGTTTTTTCTTAAAGAATTAAAAATACAATAGAACTCGGACCTGCCTTTGCCGGCAGGCAGGTTTAACGGATCGAAAGGATTTTCACTGATTTACATCAGTCTGATCCGTGTTCCATTATTTTAGGGAAATTATGAGCACACTCACAAAAAAACTTTCATTCCTTGATCGCTATTTAACATTGTGGATTTTTTCTGCAATGCTCATTGGAGTGTTTTCAGGATATTTGTTCCCGAAAGTTGTTGATTTCTGGAATCAATTCCAGGTAGGCACTACAAATATTCCGATTGCAATAGGTCTGATTTTAATGATGTATCCACCACTTGCAAAAGTTAAGTATGAGGAGTTGCCCGATGTTTTCAGAAATGTGAAAGTACTTTCACTTTCTCTAATTCAAAACTGGATTGTTGGTCCTGTACTGATGTTCGTTCTTGCAATAATCTTTCTTCAGGATTATCCTGAATATATGGCTGGACTGATCCTAATTGGACTCGCACGCTGTATCGCAATGGTAATCGTATGGAACGAACTTGCAAAAGGTGACACAGAATATGCAGCAGGACTTGTTGCATTCAATTCAATCTTCCAGGTTTTATTTTTCTCTATTTATGCTTATGTGTTCTTAACTGTTTTACCAAATTGGTTAGGCTTGCAGACTTTCGCTGTCGATATAACCATTGGTCAGATTGCGGAAAGCGTTTTTATCTATCTCGGAATTCCTTTCATTGCAGGAATGATTACACGCTTTACTTTATTAAGACTTAAAAGCAAAGAGTGGTACGAAAAGAAATTTATTCCAAGGATCAGTCCGATAACTTTAATTGCATTGCTCTTTACGATACTTGTTATGTTCTCACTCAAAGGTGAATACATAGTTCAGCTCCCATTGGATGTTGTAAGAATTGCAATACCTCTGCTTCTTTACTTTGTGATAATGTTCCTGGTTTCGTTTTATATGGGAAGAAAGGTTGGTGCGGATTACAGCAAGACAGCCACATTGTCGTTTACTGCAGCGAGCAACAATTTCGAACTTGCCATTGCAGTTGCAATCGCAGTATTCGGAATCAATAGCGGTGAAGCTTTCGCCGCTGTAATCGGTCCACTGGTTGAAGTGCCGGTTCTCATAGCACTTGTAAATGTCGCATTGTTTTTTCAAAGGAAATATTTCGTAAAGGTTGAAGAAGGAACTTTAAAGGCTCCTGATGTTTGCCCATAAATAGGTCCAAATAATTATTTGTCTCTGAAGGGAGATTATGTTAATAAAAATAACATTTCCTATAATACTGATGATATTTAATACAGAGCTCGCTGATGCCCAGTATTTCGAGTTAATCAACCAAGAAACCGAAAGAATTTTAATATCACTTTCAGATGGGGATTCTCTAAATTCATCAGACCTCACCGGGTTAAAAAATTTTCTTGATTCTAAAATTGATAATGAATTATCCAAATCATTTCCTGCTGTCAACCAGAAAAGCATTGATAGTTTGATAAATCACTTAAACGAATTTGAATCTGAAATGAAAATCATTTCAACTGATTCTGCTTTCGTACTATTCAACAACTGGTATCTGCACCTTCAAAACATATTTTACGATTATTCGAAGCAAAAATTCTTTTCTTCATCAAAACAAAAAATTCTTTTATTCAGCACATCAATGTCCTGCTACTGCACTCTTAAAATGAGCAGAGAGCAAACAGTTGAACTTCTGAAATTTATCGGAGATAATAATGATAATTACGATTACTGGATTATTGACTCTTACTGGTTCAATGAATTGCAAATCGAATATGAAACACTATTCGCGCCATCAGTGATAGTATTCAACAGCAGCAACGAGGCACTTTACAAAATTGAGTATGAAGAAAAGATGCTTGTCCAGCTAACAGATTTTTTCAATAATAACAGTAAATAAAAATGGATTGGTTAACAAATCTCGAACAGGCAAAAGAAGAAGCAGTAAAAACAAAAAAATTTATTCTTCTTCAATTTGAAATGGATGGCTGCAGCGGCTGCAAAAAACTAGAAACCACAACTTATAAAGATCAAATAGTAATTGATGAAATAAATGAATGGTTTGTCCTGCTTAAACTTGATCTGATAAAAGACAGAGAAGTTAGAAAATCACTCGGTGCGTACTGGACTCCCTCAATTTATTTTCTCGATCAAAACGGAAATTCGTACTACCATTTCAATGGTTACCTGCCTGCAACAGAATTCAGAGCAATGATACGACTCGGAATTGCAGAAACAATTATGTCGCGCGGAAGATACGATGATATAATCAAAATCATTGAAAAAGATCTTAATGAACTAGCTGATACATCTTTCTATCCGAAACTTTTAGTTGCCAGAGAAACAGCACATTACATAAAGAAAAAAGACAACTCTCAGTTGAAAAAAATGTTAAAAGAAATTCAAAATAAATATCCCGAATCAACTGAAGCTAAAATGTATTTCTGGGATGAATAAATCGATAATGTCTAAATGATAATGAAAAAAAATAATTTTAAAAGGAGAACGAAAAATGATTTCAGTAAAAATACTCGGATCTGGCTGCAAAAAATGTCAGACGCTTGAAGCAAAGGTTAGAGATTTAATTGCAGTAAATAACATTGATGCAGCAGTTGAAAAAGTAACAGATATCCAGCAGATGGTGAAGTATGGTATAATGATGACACCGGGACTTATTATAAATGAAAAAGTAAAAAGTTTTGGAATCATTCCAAAAGACGATCAGATAATTAATTGGTTAAAGGAAAACTGACTTATTATTAAACCTGCCTGCAGTCAAGCAGGCTGTTGAATTGTTCAATTACTGAAAACAATATAGCAATTATGCAATTTGACAATTAAAGAGGAGTTAATATGAAAACAAAAGATCTAATACTGACATTTGTTCTGATATTTATTATCGGAATTAGTCTTAATGCTCAGTCAAAAGAAGTAAAACCCAAAATAACATTCATCGAACTTGGTTCAGTGAACTGTGTGCCTTGTAAAATGATGCAGCCGGTAATGAAAGCGATTGAAGAAAAATACGGCGAGCAGGTCAAAGTAGTTTTTTATGATGTATGGACACAGGAACAGAAAAAATATGCACAGCAATATAAAATCAAATTAATCCCAACTCAGGTTTTTCTTGATGAGAACGGAAAGGAGTTTCATCGTCACGAAGGATTTTATCCAGAAGCAGAGATAGACAAAATATTACAAGGCAAAGGATTGAAACCGAAGAAGCAGTAACATGTAATCAGTTATCAGTGATCGGTTTTCACTGATTACCGGTTACCGATTACTAATCACCGAAAGGACTTTATGTTAGATAGTATATTCATAACACTTTACGAAGCAATGATGGGTGCTGCGTGGATTGCAGTACTTGCATCTCTCGGATGGGGAGTTCTCAGCATCATTCTTTCACCCTGCCATCTTTCAAGCATTCCATTGATTGTTGGCTTTATAAGTTCGCAGGGAAAAATGACAGTCGGAAGAACATTTAATATTTCTCTTGTTTTTTCTTTGGGAATATTAATAACTATAGCATTGATTGGAGTTATCACTGCATCCCTTGGAAGATTGATGGGAGACCTCGGATCTTTCGGAAATTATTTTGTTGCTGTCATCTTTTTTATTGTAGGCTTGTATCTTCTCGATATAATAAAAATTGATTGGAACAGTTCTGCTCTGAAGCAGACAAAAACAAAAGGACCACTTGCGGCACTGATTCTGGGTTTGCTATTTGGTTTAGCACTTGGTCCCTGCACATTTGCGTATATGGCTCCGGTGCTTGGAGTGGTTTTTCAAACGGCACAGACAGACTACATCTTTTCAATAATTCTACTTGCTGCATTCGGAGTTGGTCATTGTGGAGTTATAATTGGTGCAGGAACATTAACAGGAAAAGTACAGAAATATTTGGACTGGTCTGAAGACTCAAAAACAATTTTGTGGATAAAAAGAATATGTGGTGTGCTGGTTATTCTAGGGGGAATTTATTTGATTTATACAACTCATTAATAATACTTCAGTTTACATCCGCAGCCATTCAAATTCCGTTGTAAAACTAAATTTATTTTTAGAAAATTTTCCATCCCCATTTTTTTACTTTCTAAAAAATCTATTTAATTATTTTAAAGTTGCCTTTTCAACTCACTGCCTATTCCTGATGTTTACAAAAGTACATTGATGCTATTAGGCAAATTTTCTAGTCATTACATTTAGATGTGTAAATATAAATCTCTTGCCATTTCTTATATGGTTGTGCAGATGAACATTAAAGCAGATAAAATACTTTCAATTTTTTTGTGGCTTGTTGCTATTCATTCTTTTCTTGTGGGGATTGGTCTTATCGTTTTACCCTCATCAGCATTTGAATTTCTGGGATTTGATCCAACCTTTGATAGATTTTTTTCAACCCAGGGTGGTGTCTTTCATATTGCTATGTCTGTTGGATATGCAATGGCTGGTTATGATAAGATTAAATATGAGCAGCTCATAGTATTTACGATCGTTGTAAAATTTATTGCAACAATATTTTTGATTGCCTATTTCGTATTCATAAGTTCTCATTGGATGATAATATTATCGGGTATATCTGATTTGCTAATGGGTGTTATCGTAATGTATTTGTTCAAGACACTGATTAAAGAATCTTATTTTGATAGGGGATCCAGATGAAAGAGTTGCCTTCAATAGTTATAACGGGTGCAAGCGGATTTATCGGAAGTTATGTTTTGGATTATCTGAAAGAAGACTTCTTAATTTTTGCAGTTGCCCGGCGTTCAAGAAAAGAAGCAAATATACCGTATCATCCAAATCTTCATTGGCTTCAGTGCGATATTTCTAATTGGTCAACGGTTAATGAAGCTGCTGAATATATAAATAAAAATGGTGGTGCGGATTTTATTCTGCACCTTGCTGCTTTTTATGATTTTACGTACAAGGACAATCTTGCCTATCAAATTGTCAATGTTGATGGTACGAAAAATATGCTGGAGTTTGCTTCCAGGTTGAATCCAAAACGCTTTATCTTCGCGAGCTCACTTGCAGCATGCAAGTTTCCTACAAACGGGAATTTGATAACCGAAAAAACGTCTCCTGATGCTAACTATAATTACGCGGTTAGTAAGAAAGCTGGTGAGATGTTGGTTGAAAAATATTCTGATCAATTCCCTTGTTCCGTTATCAGGTTTGCAGCAGTTTATAGTGATTGGTGTGAGTTTGCACCGCTTTATAAATTCTTATGCTGCTGGCTATCAAAGAAAATTGAATCACGAGTTATCGGTGGAAGGGGCGAATCTGCAATACCTTACATTCATATCCGGGATCTTTGTCAGATGCTGCAAATCATTATGGCGAAAACGAAAACACTTTCTAAGTTCAATATTTTCAATGCAAGTCCAAATGGTTCAACATCTCACAAGGAATTATTTCAGATTTCAACACGCTATTATTTTGGTGAAGCTATAAAACCGTTTCATTTGCCAAAATATTTAGTTTATCCTGCGCTTGTCGTGAGAAGGTTTCTAAAGATTTTTAGGCTCACAACTAAGGAGCCATTCGAGCAGTTCTGGATGATACAGTATATTGATAAGAAATTGAATGTTGATTCCTCTTATACACAATCAATTTTGGGTTGGCAGCCAACAGCGAGATATCATTTAAAAAGAAGATTATTATTCCTGTTGGAAAAAATGAAAAGTCATCCTGATGAGTGGCGTTTAAAGAATGAAGCAACATTAAAGAGAATTACTCATAGAGCAAATCTGATGATCTATGAAAAAATGGTTGACCAGAAAGATGTCCTGCTCGCCAGGATTAATGAAATATTATTGGTTGAAAATCCTAAAGAGTTCTTTACTAAATATAAGGAAATGCCTCTGAATGAATTTCAATGTTATACAAGTACAGTATATCATCTTTTACTAGCAACAATAAAAAGCAGCGACCGAAGTCTTCTTCTAAAATATATTGACGATATTGCAATAAGAAGGTTTGCTGAAGGATTTGAACCATCCATATTATGCGGGACACTCAAAATATTTAGTGATGTTATCATAAATCATCTTAGCGCCTATAAAGAATTGAGCAAGATTAAACAGGAACTATATGATAACATTGGTTTATCATTACAAATTGCCCAGGATGAAATCGAAGACCTGTATGATAACCTGGTAAAGAAAATGCCCATGGAATTGATTGCAGGATCTTCACTTTTGCCCGACTGCAAGGAGCTACAAAAGATGATTCATCAGCTTAGCGCATTCTATCAGGTTGCACCGGAAGATTTCAGCTTATCGCCTCAGAGACTGCAGGATTTACGATGATTTTTATTAGGAATAGATAATGATGGGGGAGATTTAATTCTATTTATAATAATCAACTTTGCAGCCGCATCCATCCCACATACGATTGTAGATTTCCAATCGTTGTTTAATTAATTGCTCTGTTTCTTTTTTTGATTTCATTACCCTGATCAGATATTCATCCTTTGTAGTTTTTTCTTGCATTATTAGATTATCGTGGAATTTGAGCAGTCGGATTTTATCTGATATGTAAGTATTCTCTTCAATAATCATTTTCGAATGTGACAGCAGCTCATTCAATTCAGGCTCACTAATTATCAAATACTTATTCTTTTTAACAGATGATATAATTCTTTCGAGATTCATAATAGTTTTTTTATTTTGATAAGTTAGATGTTGAAGATGTGCATTAGTTATAATAACTAATCCCTTAAGCAGAATAAAGAAAACATATTAGCTTATTTACTTTCTCAAAGCTAAGGTGTTTCCGCGTTTAACGAGTGCAACCCCAATTAGAATTAACCCGGAAGCCACAAAGACAGTTATCGTTAACGGTTCATCAAGAATATACCATCCAAGTAAAATTGCGATAATGGGATTTACATACGCATAAGTGGAAACAAGCGAAAGCGGAAGATTGGTAACTGAATAAATATATGAAGCGTAGCCGAGTATTGACCCGAAAACAATCAGATACCCAAGGGCAAGTGCTCCGTTTTGAGTAAGATGAAAACCGATGTGTTCGCCAAGAATTATTCCAAGTGCAGTTTGGAGTATTCCAGCAATGAGCATTTGGATTGATGCACCCATCAATGGTCTTACATCGGTTTTTTTGTATTTCCAATATATGCTTCCGGCAGACCAGGCAATTACAGCTCCAAGTAAACATAATCCACCAAGCAAAACGTTAACATCCAATGCAATGTTTAAATCTCTTGCAAAAATTAATACAACACCAACTGTGCCGAGCAGCAATCCCGCAATGATTAACAGATTGATTTTTGGTCTTTGAGGAAGAAAATATTCTATACCAACAACCCAGAAAGGAAGAGTGCTTAAAATCAATGCAGTTAATCCGCTTGGTAACCATTGTTCTGCAACTACTACTAATCCGTTTGCGATACCAAGAAGCAATATTCCAACTATAGCAAGGTGTTTTAAATCTTTAAATGCAGGTAATTTGTACTGCCGAAGATTCAAAAGAATTGTCATCAACACACCGGCAATTATCCACCGTAATCCTGCAAATAACATTGGAGGTAAATCTGTAACTCCGATTCTTATTGCCAGGTAAGTTGTTCCCCAGACTACGCAAATTGTAATCCAGGCAAGATATGCTTTTAATCCGTACTTCTCGTGCATCTTATAAATTTTAATTTTTTTTATTGAGTATAAAAATAGTTTAATAACAACAAGCAGCAACGCTCATTTGATGGATGGTAGCTTAATTGTTATCCTTATCACATTATTAATGATAAAAATAGCGCTTGCTTAATCTCGATCAATCTTTCATTTCCCTTCCTCCTCTTGCTTCGGCTTGCTTAGCCAAGACGAGTTCGGTAATTTTCCAATTACAAATTCTATAATTATTAGAAACCCCTACGGAGAAAAAAATGACCACAATTGTTGATGTATTAGCAAGAGAAATACTTGATTCAAGAGGTAATCCTACTGTTGAAGTTGAGGTAATGCTTGAAAGCGGAATTATTGGAAGAGCTGCAGTTCCAAGCGGAGCTTCTACAGGCGAACACGAAGCCGTTGAATTAAGAGATGGAGATAAAAGCCGTTATAATGGTAAAGGTGTTCAAAAAGCAGTTGAGAATGTTAATGATAAAATTGCCGACCAATTGATAGAGCTTGACGCAGCTGATCAGGTAGCAATCGATAAACTTTTAATTGATCTTGATGGCACTGAGAATAAATCGAACTTCGGTGCTAATGCTATTCTTGGAGTATCACTTGCTTGTGCAAAAGCTTCTGCTGCGGTACTTGATCTTCCGCTTTACAGATATATTGGCGGAACAAACGCCAAGACTTTGCCCGTCCCGATGATGAATATTCTTAATGGTGGAAAGCATGCTGATAACAATGTTGACTTCCAGGAATTTATGGTGATGCCGGTTGGTGCACCAAGTTTTGCTGAAGCATTAAGAATGGGTGCTGAAACTTTTCACGCATTAAAATCAGTTTTGGCAAAAAAAGGTTACAATACTGCAGTTGGTGACGAAGGCGGATTCGCCCCAAACTTAAGATCAAATGAAGAAGCAATTGAAGTAATTCTTGAAGCGATTCAGAAAACCGGTTACAAGATTGGCGAGGAAATTGCAATCGCTCTCGATCCTGCTGCAAGTGAATTCTTCATAAAAGAAAAAAATGCTTATCATCTTTTTAAGTCAGCACCGAACCAGGAAATTCCGATTGAGAAGATGGTTGATTATTGGGCAGGTTGGGCAAGCAAATATCCGATTGTGTCAATAGAAGACGGTCTTGCAGAAGATGATTGGGAAGGCTGGAGAATGCTTACTGAAAAAGTTGGTGATAAAATTCAGCTTGTGGGTGATGATCTATTTGTCACGAATACAAACAGACTTGCAAAAGGAATTGAGCTTGGTGTCGCAAATTCAATTTTAATAAAAGTAAACCAGATTGGAACTTTAACCGAAACTCTCGATGCAATTGAGCTTGCAAAAATTAACGGTTACACAAGTGTTATCAGTCATCGTTCAGGTGAAACTGAGGACACAACAATTGCTGATATAGCTGTTGCAACTAATGCCGGACAAATCAAAACCGGTTCTGCATCCAGATCAGACCGTATTGCAAAATACAATCAATTATTAAGAATTGAGGAAGAGCTAGATGTTACTGCTGTTTTTCCCGGTATTGATGCACTAAATTATAATATGTAATTATTAAGCCCGGCTGATTCGTTAGTCTTCCGGGCATTTTTATCTTTAATAGAAATAAAGTTGATTAATTTATCCTCTATATACAGGCAGACTTATGAAAAACAATCATCTCCAAAACTGCAACAAAATAATAAAACAAAACAAAGTAGAATTTATTGATCTGAAAGCAATCGATCTGGTTGGAAGACTACATCATATTACTCTTCCATACTACGATAAAGTACTGGAAAAAATAATGAGCGAAGGAGTTGGGTTTGATGGCTCGAGCTATGGCTTTAGAAAAGTTGAGAATAGTGATATGGTGTTGATGCCTGATCTTGAAACGGCTTCAATAGATCCATTCCGCGAAGCACCAACACTAAGTTTTTTCTCACACATTTTGTTGACGGATGAGAAACGTACTCCATTCAATCAGGATGGAAGATTTCTGGCAAAGAAGGCCGAATCCTTATTAAAGAAAATCACAGGAGCGGATAAATCCTGGTGGGGTCCTGAATTTGAATTTTATATTTTCTCAAATGTTGAATATGATACACGCACATCTTCTTCTTTCTATAAGGTTGAGCACGTTGAAGAATTTTATAAAAAAGCATACCACGCAGTAAATCCATTCGATGAGTATGATGATTTCCGAGATCAGCTTACAAAACTTTTAATTAAACAAGGTGTGAAAGTAAAATACCATCATCACGAAGTTGGTGAAAGAGGACAGCAGGAAATTGAAACATATTTTTCTGACTTACTAACTTCTGGCGATAATATAGTAATGACAAAATATATCCTGTTCAACTTCGCGGAGAAAAACGGGCTGCACATTACTTTAATGCCGAAACCAATGTATCAGCAGGCAGGCAACGGTTTGCACCTTCACCTTTATTTAACTAAAAACGGAAAAAATATTTTCTATAAAAAAAGTGCTTATGCAAATTTTAGTGAAACAGGTAAATATTTCATTGGCGGATTATTGAAACACGGACCCGCAATTTCGGCGTTTACTAATCCTAGCACTAATTCATATAAAAGATTAGTCCCCGGATTTGAAGCACCGGTTGCTTTAACATTCGGACAGGGAAACAGGGCTTCAGCGGTTAGAATTCCAAAGTATGTAATCAATCCCGATGAAACCAGATTTGAATATCGTCCGCCAGACGCTACAATGAATCCTTATTTCGGAATGATTGCAATCCTGCTGGCTGGTATCGATGGTGTTATTAAAAAGATTGATCCTGTGAAAGAAGGATTCGGACCGTACGATAAAAACTTTTTGGAAGATGATTCAATTAAGAATATACAATTCCTTCCAAGAAATCTTGAAGAAGCAATGGATGCATTGGAAGCCGATAATAAATTTTTGAAGCAGGGAAATATTTTTTCCGATGAGCTTCTTGAACAATGGGTAAAAGTGAAGAGAGAAGAAGTTCTATCTATCGGCACAATGCCTCATCCGTTTGAGTACAAGATGTATTTTAACCTCTGAGTTTGATAACTTAAATATTTATATTAAAAAACCCCCATTTGAATCTGGGGGTTTTCTTATAAAGAAATGCCAAAATTTTATTTTATCAGCACCATCTTTTTAATCTGTACGAACTCGCTACTCTCCAGGCGATAGATATAAGTTCCGCTAGGAATATTTGCTGCATTAAAAGATATGTTGTGATAACCTTGCTCAAACGTACCATCCGCAAGCGTTTCAACCAGTTCGCCGATCATGTTGTAGATATTTATTTTTATCTGTGAAGCTTTTGGTAAAGAGAATCCTATTGTTGTACTCGGGTTAAAAGGGTTCGGATAATTTTGAAATAGCTCAAAGTTTGACGGGAAGATTTCAACTTCAACTATGTTTGAATAATCAAACTTCCCATCATTGTCTATTTGTTTTAGCCTGTATTGAAACCTGGTTCCTGCAGAAATATTATCATCAACGAATGAATATAATTTTGGTGAACTGCTGTTTCCATATCCGGGGACAAAACCCAAGTTTATCCAGTTGTCATTCACTGTGTTGCGTTCTATCTGGTAACCAGAATTATTCAACTCCGTTGCAGTCTGCCAGTTCAATGTTACTTTATTATTTTGAACATTAGCAGTAAATGAAACTAGCTCAACCGGAGTGATATCACTCAAATATTTAATTATAGTTCCATTCCAGCCGGCAAACCAGCCAGTGTATTCATTTATAAAAGAAGCGGAGAATAAATTCTCTTCCGTAATTCCACTATAAGAAGTCCAGGTATTTCCCAGATCAGTTGAATTAATAATAGCACCGTTCGATCCGGCCATCCAGATAGTACATGCATTTGTAAAGAGCACAGTATTCAGATTTGCTGAAGCACCAGTGCTTTTGGTTATCCAATTCTCACCGCCATCTGCTGTTAATAATACTATTCCTGAATTTCCTGCACACACTCCAAGATTGTTATCAAAGAAATGAACAGAATTTAATTTTAATGAAGTACCACTTGACTTACTAAACCAGCTTTCACCACCATCTATTGATTTGATAATGCTTCCACTCGATCCTACGGCCCAGCCATTATTATTATCAGAAAAAAATATACTCCTGCTGCTTACAGAACTCTTTTGCACCCAATTATTTCCGCCGTCAGTTGATTTGAATACACCAAGCGGTTCATAAACTGCCCAGCCTGTATCCTGATTTATAAATAGTTTTTGATTGCCTGCATTTCCTGTAGGTAACCAGGTTTCCCCTCCATCAGTGGTTTTATAGGCACTCTTATCATAAAAGTTTACCCAACCGATATTTTCATTCAGGAAGAAAATACTTGCCGGGGAAATAATAAATGAATTGCCAAATTCTGAATTTGTTTCCCAGATTTTTCCGCCGTTAGTTGTTTTTAGAATGATAGGATAATACCAGATACCTTTTCTGTATCCGGCTGCCCAGCCAACAGTGTCATTAACCATAAATACTGAAGTTATCCAATCGCCGCTATAATATAAATTATTATTACCGCTCAAAATTTGAGACCAGGAGGATTCATTTATTTCAGTTTTGTAAATCACTCCACTGTAACCAACAGCCAATCCTTGTCCGGAGCTATTAACAAAGACGGAAAGTAATCCGGTTTGTTCAGAGTACCCATATTTTTTTTGCCATGTAGCACCAGCATCAGTCGTTGCAAAGATGCTTCTCCACCATCCATCGCGAGTTCCACCTACAGCATATCCATTATTTGCATCTCTGAAATAAATTGATCGAATACCTCTTTGAACATCAAATGTATTATCTTCAGCAGAATGTTCAGATAGTTCAATTTGAGTTGGTCTCCAAAGAGTACTTGAGTTCCAGGTTTCTCCTCCATCAGTGGTTTTACTGATATTTCCAGAGTGATTTAGGAACTGGCCTTCTGAACCGATATATCCGATATTTGCATCGACAAATTCAACACAATTCAAAATTGGTGTACTCAAAGAGCCAAGGTTGATAGTTTTTTGAGCCCAGTTTGATCCTCCATCAGTAGTCTTAAGAAAGTTACTTGAATCTTTGCCCCCAACTGCATATCCAATAAGAGTATTCACAAAGTCAACGGAAAATAAATCGAAAGAAGAACCGGAAGACTGTGAAATCCAATTAGCTCCTCCATCAGTAGTTTTCAAAATGGTTTCATTATGTCCAACAACATAACCAATGTTCTGATCTGCAAAATGTAAATCTGTAAGAAGTTCAGTTGTTCCGGTTGTAAGTTCAATCCAGTTTTGCCCGCCATCAGTGGTTTTAATTACTAAACCTGTTTCACCACAAATCCAACCGATATTTTGATTAATAAACTGAACTGATTTTAAAGTGGAGGTTGTTCCACTAACTTGTTCAATCCAGTCTATTCCGCCATTTGAAGTTTTCTTAATAAATCCATCCGACCCAACAATCCAGCCGGTATTATCATCAACAAAAAATGTTGACCAAAGGTGATTGCCTTCAGGCACAAGATTTTGGTTTGTCCACTGGGGACTAATTGTTGCAGAGAAAAGTATGAATGAAATAAAAAATGGTGATAAAATTTTCAAGTTTCCCTCCTTACGGGATTCAGGTTACCTTGCCCCAAAGATCCGGATGCCTATAACCATTTTAGATTAATTTAGTATTCAAACGAGATTTATTAAAGAAATAGTCTTAAATGTTTATTTCGATATAGAGTATGACAATCATAATGCCATTGAAAAAAAATAGTAAAATGAAGAAATATTCTTGTTTTGAGCGCTCTATTAGAGATTTGGTATTAATATAAGACACAATGCAAATCCCAAATACTTTTGGCTTAAAATGGAGTGTAAATAAAAGTCATAATTCCAGATTGTGTTTTTAAGAGTATAAAAATTATGAAGTATGTTTATTCTTAATACATAATCATAACTTTATTCATTAAAATTAAAATTTCTAGTATTGCAATACATAGGTGAAATAAGCGCGCTTGCAACGGCTTTCTGCTGGTCAATTACTTCGTACGCATTTACAAATGCCTCAAGGAGAGTTGGTGCAATTCAGGTAAACATAGATAGGATGGCATTTGCAAGTATTCTGCTCTTTGTTATTATCTCTGTCTTCGGAATAAACCTGACTTTAACATTCAATCAGATTTCTAATCTCGTAATTAGTGGAATACTGGGATTAGTTCTTGGTGATTCATTTCTATTCAAGTCATTTCAAATGATAGGGGCAAGGCTTGGAATAATTATTATGGCAGCAGTGCCCGTTCTCAGCACGATACTGGCTTATTTTTTTCTGAATGAAATAATCTCTTATCTGGGAATGTTTGGGATGGTGCTCACAATTGCTGGAATACTAATCGTTGTCCTGGAGAAAAAATCTGCTGAGCAGAATAATATTCCTTTTAACAGACTCGGAATATTTTATGGATTTCTTGGTGCATTTGGTCAGGCAACTGGATTGATCTTTGCCAAGTACGCATTTCAAGGTGGGGAACTGAATGGATTCGCTGCTAGCTTCATCAGATTGTTTTCTGCTTCTCTCATTATTCTTCCTTTGGCTGCAATTTTCAGAAGATATAAAAATCCTTTTAGCATTTATTCCAAAGACAGATATTCAGCAAAAGTGATTTTAATCGGAACTGTCTTCGGACCTGTGCTGGGAATTACAGGAAGCTTAATTGCTATTGCTTACGCAAAAGTCGGAATAGCTTCCACACTTATGGCAACTATGCCGATTATTATGCTGCCGATTTCAAGATTCTATTTTAAAGAAAAGCTGGACTGGAAAGCTATTATTGGTGCATTTGTGGCTGTAGTTGGTGCGGCGATAATTTTTATGAGATAAAAGAAGTTATAAAAGTTTTTATAGTTATCAATAATCTTATTCTGGCTTTATGTCATTCCGGTCGATCCCGATTTATAGGGAGAAAATCCGGAATCTAGGAAATATTGGCTGCCCTGGATTCCGTGTCAAGCACGGAATGACAACCCTGGTCTTTTTTTGAATGCCAATATCAGATGCAATGTATATTCACTTCAGCATTTTTTGATAAGCAGAATAAGTCTCTTCATCAAAACAAACAAAAATTACTTTCTCAATCGATTCATTCTTTTCTAAAAATTTCTTCACTTCCGTAATTGCAATCTTCGTTGCTCTTTCAAGCGGGAAATGATAAACTCCCGTACTTATAGAAGGAAATGCAATTGTTTTAATTTTATTTTCAACTGCTAACTTCATCGAATTCTTATAGCAGCTTACAAGAAGTTTTTCTTCATTATTATTTTCTCCATTCCAAACGGGACCCACCGTGTGAATAATATATTTTGCAGGAAGTTTGAAACCAGGAGATATCTTTGCTTCTCCTGTTGCACAGCCATCCAGCTTTCTGTTAAAATCCAGTAATTCATATCCTGCAGCACGATGAATAGCTCCATCCACTCCTCCACCGCCGAGCAACGAAGTATTGGCAGTATTAACAATAGCATCAACTTTTAATTTGGTGATATCGCCTTTGTAGATTTCAATTCTAGTTTTCATTTAAAATTCTTTTGCAAAGTTAATGCGAGTTTACTTTTAAAATCACACAAGTTTTGGTAAACCGTTAAAACGGTTAAATAATCAGACTCTTTCGTATTAACCCACGACTTAAGTCGTGGGTTAAGGAAACCAATTTTTACTGCAATAACCGTTTCAACGGTTTTCATAATTGTAAAAATGAAGATGATCCTTAAAGAAAAAATAAACATTGATATTGATATTTATTCAATTTAATATCCCAATGCATTGACTAATTTTCCTTAAATTTGAGGCGGCAAATTTTCTGTTTATTAAACATTCAGCAATCTAATTCCGGAGAAAACTCTATGCCCAACAACCAGTCAAATATGAAATCTTACGAACAAGAATATAAAAATTTTTCATGGGAAATATCCCTAAATGAACTTGGTTACAAAGACGGAGACGTAATTAATATTGGTGAATACTGCACAGACAGAATTTGCCGAATGGGAAAAGCAAAAAAGCTTGCTCTTATCTGGGAAGGTTTTGACGGCGAAGAAAAGAAATACACCTTTGATGATATGCGTATGCTTACAAATACCATCGCAGTATTTTTGCAAAAGCTGGGAATAAATCCCGGCGACCGAGTTTGTTTATTCATGGATAAAGTTCCTGAACTCTATTTTGGATTTCTTGGCATTCTTAAAATGGGTGCAATTGCACAACCATTATTCTCTGCATTCGGTTCTGAATCACTTCTTACCAGACTTGAAGATGCCGGAACATCCGCGATCTTCACCCAGAAAAAACATCTTGCTAAAGTTAGAAACATTGTTGAACAGCTTCCTTCTTTAAAACATATTATTGTGGTTGATGATGACGGAAGCAAAGCACTCAGAGATAAAGAAATTGCTTTTCATATGGATAAAGCGGAGAGAGTAAATGAGTTTAAAATCTATCCTTCAAAAGCAGAAACACCATCCGTTCTTCATTACACTTCTGGAACAACCGGAAAACCAAAAGGTGCTCAGCACGTTCATTACTCTTTAATCTCTCAATACATAACTGCAAAGTATGTTCTCGATATTAAAGATGAAGATATTTACTGGTGCACAGCAGATCCCGGTTGGGTTACCGGAACTTCATACGGAATTATCGGTGCGTGGGCGAATGCTGCAACTCAGTGTGTGCTCGATGCCGGATTTAAAGCTGATACGTGGTACAAGTTCATTGAGAAATATAAAATCACAATCTGGTATTCTGCACCGACTGCAATTCGTGCATTGATGAAAGAAGGAAATGAAATTGTAAAGAAGTTTAACCTTTCTTCACTTCGTCATCTTGCAAGTGTTGGTGAACCATTGAATGCAGAAGCAGTGATCTGGTCGAAGGAAGCATTCGGACTTCCTTTCCTCGATACTTACTGGCAGACAGAAACCGGCAGTATGGTAATCAGCAATTATCCGGGGATGAAAATAAAACCCGGCTCAATGGGAAAACCTTTTCCCGGTATCACTGCAACGGTTGTTGATTTGAAAACACATCTGCCAATAGAGAAAAATGGAATTGTCGGGATGATTGCACTCAAACCCGGCTGGCCAGCGATGTTTCGCACCTACTGGAATAATAAAGAAATTTATGATAAAAAATTTCAGAATGGCTGGTATCTTTGCGGTGACAGGGCAAGTATTGATGAAGAAGGTTACTACTGGTTTGTCGGAAGAGATGATGATGTAATTAATACAGCCGGACATCTCGTAGGTCCTTTTGAAATTGAATCTGCTTTACTAGAACATCCTTCAGTTGCAGAATCTGCTGTTGTTGGAAAACCTGATCCGATGAATATGGAAGTAGTTAAAGCATTCATTGCACTTAAGCCGGGAAATGAAAAAACTAAAATGCTTGAGCTTGAGATTATGAATTTCGTTAGGAAAAAACTTTCTGCTCTTGCAATGCCCCAGGAAATTGAGTTTGTGGATTCACTTCCCAAAACAAGAAGCGGAAAAATTATGCGTAGAGTTCTTCGTGCAAGAGAGTGGGGAGAAGAGATTGGGGATATTTCGACTTTAGAAAATGATATGTGAGGATTAAATCAAAAAATAAAGAGGTGAAAAAATGATTTACAAAATAATCACACTTTCTTGTTGTTTACTCGCAACAATGATTTATAATTGTTCATCTTCCAAACAGCAATACGAACAAAATTATGAAACTTTCATAGATCAATATGCAAAGGTAAAGGTTGAAAAAATAGATGATATTTCCTTTAGGAGTATTAACTACAGTTGGAACTATAATAGTAAAAATGAACAAACCGATACTGTTAAAAAATCATTGGAAGAAGATTATCCGAGCCCTTTCTCCCCCTCACCTTATTTTTATTCATGGTTTGTAATTAAACCAGACTCATTTGAAATATCTCTACAAGACTTGAATGGAAAAATCATTAGTATATTATTAAAAGATTATTTATCAGAAGGTCGTTACTTAATGAAATTTGTTGACACTCAAATTAACGATGGTATTTATTCCGTAGTGATGAATGTTGGAAATGAAAAATTTGTTAAGAAATTTGCTTATTTAAGATAAATGATATAAGAATAAGTAAAGATGCAGAAATAAATTCGGCATGACCAAAAAAGAAATTAATAACAAAATAAACGGAGTAAAAAACTATGGCATCAATTAAAGACACAGTTCTTCAGTATGTAAAGAACGAATACCTGGAATCTGACGATGACAGGGAAATTACTTATGACACACCACTGATCTCAGGAGGAATAGTTGATTCTTTCTCAATGGTTTCCCTGAAAGTATTTCTGGAAACTCAATACAAAATCCAAATCCCAGATGCAAAAGCTTCACCAGAAGCATTCGACAGTGTAAACAACATTGTCAATCTTCTTAAAGAATTAAATATTAAGGAGTAATTAAGATGGCATACAGTGCAGACGTTCGAAAAGTTTATTTCGATCAGCTTGAAGATTTAAAATCCCAGGGCATCTTCAAAGAAGAAAGAGCAATTTGCGCTCCGCAGGATTCTGAGATTGAAGTTGAATTCCCGATCGGCTCGGAAAAGAAAAAAGTAATTAATATGTGCGCAAATAATTATCTCGGACTTTCATCTCACCCTGAAGTCGTAAAAGCTGCACACGATGGTCTGGATGTTAGAGGTTATGGAATGTCCTCGGTAAGATTTATTTGCGGAACACAGGATATTCACAAAGAGCTTGAAAGAAAACTAACAGAGTTTCTTGGTACTGAAGATACAATTCTCTTTCCTTCCTGTATGGATGCAAATGCAGGTGTCTTTGAAGCAATATTAACTGAGCAGGATGTGATGATCGCAGACAGACTGGTTCACGCTTCAATTATTGACGGAATGCGTTTGTGCAAAGCACAGAACGATTCATTCAAACATTCCGATATGGCTCACCTTGAAGAGAAGCTTCAGCTTCATCAAAATAAAAGATTGAGAATGGTAATAACTGACGGTGCGTTTTCAATGGACGGTGACCTGGCTAAGTTGGATAAAATTGTTGAGCTTGCTGAAAAATATAATGCGATGGTTTTTATAGACGACTCGCACGCAAGCGGTTACATCGGAAGAACAGGAAGAGGAACGCAGGAACATTGTGGAGTTCTCGGCAGGATTGATATAATCACAACTACTTTGGGCAAAGCTCTCGGCGGTGCAAGCGGCGGATGTGTTTCCGGAAGAAAAGAAATTGTGGAAATGTGCAGACAGAAAGCCCGTCCTTATCTTTTTTCAAATACAGTTGCACCGGTAATAGTTGAAGGTGCTTTGAGAGTTCTCGAAATTATTTCCAGATCAACTGAAAGGCGGGATAAGCTTGAAGAGAACTCAACTTTTTGGAGAAAAGGTTTAACGGATGCCGGCTTTATTATTAAAGAGGGCGAAACAGCAATTGTTCCCGTTATGCTTTTTAATGCAAAACTCTCGCAGGATGTTGCGAAAGATCTTTATGCTGAAAGAATTTATGCAGTTGGTTTCTTCTTCCCGGTAGTGCCGAAAGGACAGGCGAGAATAAGAACGCAGTTATCTGCTGCTCACGAAAGACATCATCTTGAAAAAGCTCTCGCTGCTTTTATTAAAGTTGGAAAGAAATACGATATCCTTGGAAAGACAAAGCAGGAGATTATCGATAAGTACGGGATGTAGAAAATCAAAATAATTTACAGGTTCAGAGGTGATTAGAATCATCTCTGACTTTTTTAATATCATTTCTAATTTCACTTCTCTTTCAATTTCAATATTTTTAAACTAGCTTCACGAAACTTTATGTGTAGTGAAGCCGATAATAATTTTCAACAACAATCTTTAAGTGATACTATGTACCGCAGAACCAAATACGATTTAAAGCAGGAATTAACATCAATTAAAGAAGCAAATCTTTATAAAGATGAAAGAATAATTCTATCTGACCAAAAAGCTAAAATAAAAGTTTCTTATCCGGCAAACTCAAAGCCAAAAGAAGTTCTAAACTTCTGCTCAAATAATTATCTGGGATTGGCAAATCATCCGGATGTAATTAAAGCGGCTCAAAAAACTCTCGAAACTCACGGATTCGGTTTGTCATCGGTTAGGTTTATTTGCGGCACACAGAATATTCACAAAGAGCTCGAGAAACGTATTGCAGATTTCTACCAGATGGATGATGCAGTACTTTATTCTTCCTGCTTCGATGCAAACGGCGGATTGTTTGAAAGTATTCTCGGTCAGGATGATGTGATAATCACTGATCAGCTAAACCACGCAAGCATTATTGATGGAATAAGATTGTGCAAAGCAAGAAGATTAATTTATGAGCACTCAGATATGAAATCTCTTGAACAAAAATTAGCACTTGCTCGTGAAGGTGCGGATATATGGGAACATACAGGGCTTGCACAGGAACCACATCCAGCAAAAAATATCATTATAGCCACAGATGGTGTTTTCTCAATGGATGGTGATATAGCCAGGATTGATGAAATTGTAAAACTGGCAGATGAATTCGATGCCCTCGTTATGGTTGATGACTCACACGCAACAGGATTTTTTGGTAAAACTGGTCGCGGTGCAATTGAGTATTGCAATGCACTCGGAGAGGTCGATATAATTACTTCCACTTTAGGAAAAGCAATGGGAGGAGCTTCGGGCGGATTTACAGCAGCAAGACAGGAAATTGTTGATATGCTTAGACAAAGATCACGTCCGTATTTGTTTTCCAACACATTAGCACCGGCAATTGTTGGAGCTTCTATCGCAGCATTTGATCTGCTTGAAAAATCAGATGACCTGCGGGAAAAATTAAGAGAGAACACAAAGTACTTCCGCGAAAAGATGAAAGCACTCGGCTTCGATCTGATTGAAAGTATTCATCCAATCGTTCCTGTCTTATTCCGAAAGTTTGACAACGATGCTCAGCTTGCGCAGCAAATTTCAAAAGAACTCTATGACGAAGGAATTTATGTAGTGGGATTTTCTTATCCGGTAGTTCCAAAAGGACAGGCGAGAATACGCGTGCAAATTTCCGCAGCACATTCAAAAGAAAATATTGATGCGTGTATAAGTGCGTTTGAAAAAGTTGGAAGAAAGCACCGCGTGATTAACTGACGTTGATGCTAGATACTTGATTCTGGATACTGGATGTTGGAAATTTTTATTTATTGCTAATGTGTTCGTTGTGTACTGATTGTAAAAATCTGTTTATCTTCTTTCCAAGCTTTTCTATTTTGGAATGTAATTCTGTGAATAATTTTTCATCAGTAAGAGAACCTGTCTCAAAGAGATTTTCCAGATGGTCAATAGTTTCATCATTCGATGCCAAAGCTATTGTGATATATCGTTCATAATCACTTTTATAATTTCTTCTTCCGTATCCTTCAACAATAGTAGATTTAACCGATTTTGAAGATCTCCTTATTTGACTTCCTTCTTCATACATCTCGAATTTAGGAAGAGTTAAAGTCATTTTATGAATTTCGATTACTAATTCTCTTGCAAGTTGCCAAATTTCGAGATTTTTATAACTCATAATTAATTCCTAAGATTTTTTATCCAGTATCCAGAATCAAGTATCCAGCTACCAGACTCATTCCCAATCCAATATCACCTTGCCCGAATTGCCCGACTTCATTATTTCAAATCCTTCTGAGTAATCATCAATCTTAAACCGGTGAGTGATAATTGGCTGAATTGGCAAACCGCTTTGAACCATTGCCTGCATCTTGAACCAGGTTTCAAACATCATTCTTCCATAAATGCCGCGGATTGTTAGTCCGTTGAAAATTACTTTGTTCCAATTTACTGCAGCCTTTTCTGGAAGAATTCCAAGTAATGCCATTTTTCCACCATGATACATCACATCGATCATATCATTAAAAGCATGAATACTTCCACTCATCTCCAATCCAACATCGAAACCGCTGACCATACCAAGCTCCTTCATCACATCCGGAAGCTTTTCCTTTGTGATATCAACAGCTCTTGTTACTCCAAGTTTATTTGCAAGCTCTAATCTATAGGGATTCATATCAGTTATTACAACATTTCTTGCGCCTGAATGTTTAACAATTGCTGCTGCCATAATTCCAATTGGTCCAGCACCTGTGATAAGAACATCTTCACCTAATACATTAAATGAAAGAGCAGTGTGAACTGCATTTCCAAGTGGATCAAAAATCGAGAATATCTCTTTCGGAATTTTTGGATCGCAATGCCAGATGTTCGAAACAGGAATCACAAGATACTCAGCAAATGCACCGGGACGATTTACACCAACTCCTTTTGTATTAGGACAAAGATGACCTCTTCCTTCGCGGCAGTTTCTGCAAGTACCACAGACAATATGACCTTCACCACTTACCAGCTCGCCAACTTTTACATCGTGAACGTTTGCTCCAAATGCTTCAACTGTTCCAACATATTCGTGACCAACGTGCATAGGAACAGGAATAGTTTTTTGAGCCCATTCGTCCCAGTTGTAAATGTGAATATCTGTTCCGCAGATAGAAGTTTTATGGATTTTAATTAGCACATCGTTTGGTCCATATTCTGGAACAGGAACTTCGTCCATCCAGATTCCTGGTTTAGCATATTTTTTTACGAGGGCTTTCATTTTTTTCATCTTAGTACCTTTCGGAATGTGAGATTAGCAGGCTGATTACTTAGTATTCTAATTAAAAATTAATTACACTTTAAAATTAGATATAAGGAGAGTAAACAACAATAAATTGAATAGGGGAGGATTAAGATTATGCTTCAGAACACTAAGTCAGATCAAAGAAAACAAAGCAAATTCAGTTTTGCCAATCAGATGTGGTTTACTTTGAATTTCCTTCTTTTTTTTATCTACCCACTCTTCAGCGATACCGTTTACTTTTGCAGTTTCCTTTAACCACGCTGTTTCGGCAGAGCTGATTGCATCATCAGACAACGCAAGCTTCAATCCATCTTCAATAAATGATTTAGCTATATTCTGACTTGAGAATTTGATTGGCTCTTCTGTTATATACTTGTTATCGAGAAGGTTGGAAATAGTCTCTTTAAAAAAGTCGGAAGAAAAACCCAGTCTTGTTGCGAACTTATTGATAATAGCTATTTCAGCTTCGCTCAATTGATTGTCTTTTCGTGCTGTGATCAGCAAACCTTTCAGGTAGTTGCTGCGATCGAGTTGGGGAATTTCCAAGATAACCTCACTTTGGTTTGATTGTTACAAAGCTAATTAAATTGAACCGATCAAAAAATGCTTTTACAAGTGCAGTCAAAGATAATACCATAACGCCTTATTGAAATTTAATTAATGAAGATTTGAAATTCAAAGTGATAAGTGGTCGCAACAGGTCGTTTTTAACGATTTAACATTTTGATAACTTGATTACAAATGTGATTCCAAGTTTTTATTACCGATTAACCATTCAATTTTACATAAATTCAGATAAGAAGGATAATCTTTTCCGGTTTTGACGTCTGAAACTCAATTGGATTTTTTATTTTTCATTTATTGAATTTTTATTTTAATTAAACAGAAATAATAAATCACAATGCTAAAACTTTTAATATCAGTCATCATTCTAATACTGTCAGATCAAATTCTATCTCAACAACAGGAAAAAGAGTGGGAAACAGTATTTGAAAAATCTGGATTTACTTCGACAGCAGATTATAACCAGACAATGAATTACTTTCGACAAATAGCTGATCACTCTGATAAAGCTTTTTTCTTATCAAACTATACTTCTCCTCAAGGGAGAGATATGGGTTATTTGTTTGTGTCGTCGAGTGATAATTTATCTGAAATAGCAGGGAATAAACCTTTAATATTAATAATCAATGGAATTCATTCAGGTGAAATTGAAGGTAAAGATGCTTCAATGATTTTGCTGAGAGAAATTCTAGTAACAAAAGAGAAAGAATATTTACTTGATAGTCTGAACATAATTATTGTTCCGATATTCAGTGTGGATGGCCATGAAAGAAAAAGTAAATACAACCGGATAAATCAGAACGGACCTGAAGAAATGGGCTGGAGAACAACAGCACAAAATTTAAACCTCAACCGTGATTGGATGAAAGCTGATACACCGGAAATGCAGGCGATGCTCAAATTAGTAAGTCGTTACAACCCGGATTTTATTGTCGATACTCATACAACAGATGGTGCTGATTACCAGTACACCATTACATACTCAGTTGAATGGTCAAAAAATATGTATCCGCAAACTGCAGATTGGAGTGGTAAAAAGTTTGCTCCTTTTCTTGAAAATCGTGTTGAGGAGAAAGGATTTCTTATCTATCCATATGTCTATTTGAAAAATTGGGATAAAGGTCTTGATGAAGGATTAATTTACTGGCCTTCAACACCAAGGTTTTCGTCGGGTTACTTTACAATTCAGAACAGACCTATGCTTTTAGTTGAAACCCATATGCTCAAACCTTACAAGGAGCGCGTTTATTCAACGAAAGCTGTCCTCGAAACAACAATTGAATTTATTTATCAGAATTCCGCCGAGCTTAAAGAATTAAACAGAAAAGCGGACAATGAATCACTTCAGCTTGAAGGTAAATATCTGCCGATATCATATTCAAATACTGAAAAATTTGAAATGAGAAATTTTAAAGGATATGAATACTACTGGGATTCATCTGAAGTTTCAGGAACTAAAAAGCTTGTATATACAAATACTGAAAAAAATTTTGATGTAAAATATTATGATGATGTGATTATAACCGATTCAATTAAAGCTGCAAAAGGTTACTACATACCTGCTGAATATTCTTTCCTAATAAATAAACTAGAACTGCACGGTATTCACCCGATCAGATTAATGAAGGATACATCTATCCAGGCGATAAGATATAAATTTAGTGGTGTCAAATTTTCTGAGACTCCCTACGAGGGAAGACAAACTGTAACATTTAATTATGAAAATTATGAGGAGAAAGTAAATCTGACTGCTGGAAGTTTTTATGTTCCATCTAATCAGAGAACAATAAAAATTATAACTCATCTGCTCGAACCAAAATCAGCTGATTCATTTGTTCGTTGGGGATTTATGAACCAGATCTTTGAACAGAAGGAATATTATGAAGATTATGTGATGGAAAAATTAGCAGAGGAAATGCTAGCTAATGATCCTGAACTGAAAAAAGAATTTGAAGAGAAACTGAATACAGATGAATCATTCAGAAACAGTTCTAAAGCCAGACTGGACTTCTTTTACGAAAAATCACCTTATCCGGATAAACAATTAAATGTATATCCGATACTAAGAGTAGAAAAATAAAAAAGCGGAGGTAAACTCCGCTTCAATTTTTGTTTACAGCTACTATTGCTGTTGGCGGCATTGGATCGGGAACTTTATTCTTAATTGCCGGCAGTGATTTTAGATAAGCAAAGATTGCTTTTAAATCTTCATCAGATAATCTGTTTAAATTTTCCCAGGGCATCGGTGGCATAATTGGTCTTCCTTCCTTTACGCCAAGATGTTTTCCCGTTCGCATTGCATTGATAAACATTTCCGGCTGCCAGCTTCCGATTCCTGTTGACATTTCAGGAGTCAAATTAGCCGAGTAAGTTATACCCCATGGTCCGATAGCCGCAGTAAGATCGCTTGAAAAGTAAACATATGGTCCAATCAATGAAGTATCAACAGGAGCTAATTGCGAACCTTCAGGATGACCGGACAGTCTTTTGCTCATATCAAGCATGGGTCCTTCCGGTCCAAATTTCTTTGGTGAATGACAAGCATCGCAATCTCCGACCATTACTAAAAATTCGCCACGTTTAATCATTTCCTGTTCAGTCATTTCAGTTTTGGCAGATTGACTTTCACAGCTGATAAATAGTAAAGATGCTGATGCAATCATTACAAGCAGATAAACAAGAATGAGCCCTTTAGATCTCATAAAAAATAAACCTCCTTAGTTTATGTATGATGAAAAAATTATTGTAAATGAACGGGCACAAACTTAGGATGACATTTGCCGAACAGCAACTAAATTGATGATGAGCGGTATTATTTAAAATTGAAATGCATTTATAGAGTATAAAATTTCATAACTATCTCACAATTATTCTTAATGAGCAATAGTAAAATAAAATTGTATTAAATTTCAGGTAACAATTATCAAGATTACTTCAGCCAGAGGCTGATGAGCCTATGGCTCAAACTTTTAATATTAACAGGGAGAAAAAATGAATTACAGAATTGAAAAAGACACAATGGGAGAAATTAAAGTTCCTTCCGATAGGTATTTCGGTGCACAAACAGCCAGATCATTAATGAATTTTAAGATTGGAGGAGATCGATTTCCACGTGAATTAATTAGAGCACTTGGAATTCTGAAAAAGGCAGCAGCTCTTACTAATAAAGAATTAGGAACTCTGCCCGCAGAAAAAGCTGATTTGATTGTCAAAGCAGCAGATGAAGTAATTGAAGGAAAACTTGATGAACATTTTCCACTCGTCGTTTGGCAGACAGGAAGCGGAACACAAACTAATATGAATGCTAACGAAGTTATTTCCAACCGTGCCATTGAACTTGCCGGTGGTGAAATGGGAAGCAAGAAACCAATTCATCCAAATGACGATGTGAACAAAGCACAATCATCAAACGATACTTTCCCGACAGCAATGCACATTGCCGCAGTTGAGGAAATCCATAGAAGATTAATTCCTATGGTAACAAAGTTGCGTGATGCTCTTCAGAAAAAAGCTGATGAGTATAAAGATATTATAAAAATTGGAAGAACTCATTTAATGGATGCAGTTCCATTAACGCTTGGACAAGAATTTGGTGGTTATGCTCAACAACTAACAAACGGATTAGAAAGAATTAATGCAGCTTTACCGAGATTGTATGAACTTGCTCTTGGTGGAACAGCGGTTGGAACTGGATTAAATACGCATCCGCAATTTGCAGTTAAATCTGCTGATCACATCGCGATGATTACAGGATTAAAATTTGTTACTGCAAGAAATAAATTTGAAGCACTTGCAACTCACGATGCTCTTGTTGAATTCAGTGGTGTATTGAAAACTCTCGCAGCATCATTAATGAAGATTGCAAATGATATTAGATTTCTTGGTTCCGGTCCTCGCTGCGGTTTAGGAGAACTTCATCTTCCCGAGAATGAACCGGGATCTTCAATTATGCCCGGCAAAGTGAATCCAACTCAAAGCGAAGCAATGACAATGGTTTGTGCACAGGTTTTTGGAAATGATGTTGCTGTAAATATTGGGGGAGCCACAGGTCATTTTGAACTGAACGTTTTCAAACCCGTCATCATTTATAATGTTCTCAACTCAATCAGATTAATTTCCGATGCTTGTGAAAGCTTTACTGATCATTGTGTGGATGGGATGGAAGCAATTAAAACTAACATCAAAAAGCATCTTGAAAATTCTTTGATGCTTGTTACAGCTTTGAATCCGCATATCGGTTATGATAACGCAGCAAAAGTTGCAAAGAAAGCACACGCAGAAAATAAAACTTTGAAAGAGGCAGTCGTTGAGTTGGGATTACTTACGGCAGAAAAGTTTGATGAAGTCGTAAGACCTGAAAAGATGATTGGACCAAAAGCGTAAAGAGTCTCTGTGCAACTCTGTGCCTTCTCTGTGTGACTCTGTGTAAAAAAAAGGAAGTTACACCGAGAACCACTGAGCAAGCACAGAGAACCACGGAGTAAATTGAATGGAACACTGGAACGGAACAGTATCTCTGCTTATTGCCTGTATTGAGTTTCATCTTCTGTTCAATCTTTTGGTATTTGCGGAAAAGAACAGACTCAATAAAATTGCAATAACAATGATAGTATTGCTTGCGGCGTACCAGACGATGGAATTCCTGATGTGTCAGGTTGGATTGCAAAGTTCATTCTTCCCATACTTTGCTTTTATAATTATTTCTTTTCTTCCTCCATTAAACTTAAGTCTTACTTCCGCCTTCACTAAGGTTTCGGCGGACAAGCTTTCTTATTTTAGATATGCAGTATTCATCCCAGCAATATTATTCACAATTTACTATACATTTATAATTCCCGAGTTTGCAGTAACAAGCTGCACTGTTCTTTACGCAACTTATCATTATCCGCTTGGTGATTTGTACGGATTCTTCTACTACCTACCAATATTGATTTCAATTATCCTGCTTGTATTATTTGTAAAAAAAGAGAATGAAAAGAAGAAAAGATTAGTTGGAAAAGTTTTGTTATTTGGAGGAATATTTATCAGTATTCCTCCTGTGCTTGGATTTAGTTTAATGTTTGCCGGATCTTATTCGCTGATCGCTGCAATGGAAAGTGTAATGTGCAAGTTTGCATTTGTATATGCTCTGTGTTTAGCTTTTGTTTGTATTTACAATTCTCCATTTAAAGATGAACGAAACTATTTTAAATATTTATCTGGTTATAAATAACGGACTTGTAGCCGAGTTCCGAGCGATGGCTTATGAAATGGAAGGCGGTGACGACAGGAAAATTGATTTTCTTAAAAGCAAAGCAAGAGAAGACTTTGACAAAGCTTATAAGTTTGATGCACCAACAGATAAGCAGGGAAAATTTATGAGCTACAACCGTTTTCATAAATTTGAAAAACGTGGAATGCATTTCCAGTTGTTTGAAGAAATTTTCTCCAGCTTTAAGGTTCCAGAGCATCCTTTAGTTTGTGTTACTCCGGTTGTGGATGGAGAGATTTATAGTAGTTGATTGCAAAATCCTGAACTGACCAAAGGTCATCCTGAATTTATTTCAGGATCTGTAATTTTTCGGGATCTTAAACATAAAACATTAAGATGCTGAAACAAGCCTGTCTGTCGGCAGACGGGTTCAGCATGAGGAATTAAAATGAATTTAAAATATCAAAATGTAATTATCACAATAATAATTCTTTTCACAATTATGGGAAGTAAATTGTACGTATCTGACCAATCAAAAACGCCTCTCACCTCAATTCAAAAAAAACAAAAAGAACTTGATAAGTTATATTCAGATAAAAGGCTCGGTTCATTTGTAGAGAAAGGAAAAACTTATTTCAGATTATTCACTCCAAATGCAGAAAAAGTTTCTTTGCTGACATTTGAACAGCCTGAACAGACAGTGGGAAATGAACACCCGATGATAAGAGATGAAAATGGTGTTTGGGAAACATCGCTCGATGGAGAGCTTTACGGATTGTTTTATGGCTTCAAAGTTTGTCATCCCGGAACTCCGTGCATAGAAGATATTGTTTGCATCGATCCTTATGCGAAAGCAGTTACGACTTTTAATACTTACTTCAATCCGCGCAGAAGTATTGTTATTAAGGAAGATGATTATGATTGGGAAGGCGATGAATGGATTCAAAGAGATTGGAGAGATTTAATAATCTATGAAATGCACATTCGTGATATGACGGAACATTCTTCTTCTGGCGTAACTGAAAGAGGAACTTACCATGGACTGATTGAAAAAGGAAAAGTTGGTGGGATTGACTACATAAAAAATCTCGGAGTTAATGCAGTTGAACTTCTACCCGCTCAGGAATTTGCTAATGTAGAAATTCCTTTTCAGGATTCACTTAACGGAAAATTTAATCACTGGAATCCATATGAAAGAAATCACTGGGGATATATGACAGCAGCATTCTTTGGCCCAGAAAGTTATTACAGTGAAAATGTTCGTGAGCTAGAATGGGAAAAATGGAGTGGGAAAGATGCAAAGGCTGTCACAGATTTTAAAGATATGGTGAAAGCTTTCCACAATGAAGGAATAGCTGTGATAATGGATGTGGTTTACAATCACATTTCAGAATATGAAATTGGAAACCTGAAGCAGATTGATAAAGAATATTATTTCAGGCTGGATGAAAAAGGAAACTACATTGCACAAAGCGGGTGCGGAAATGATTTCAGAACTGAAGCACCGATGGCAAGACGAATGATAGTTGAAAGCGTTCTTTACTGGATGAAAGAATATCACGTTGACGGTTTCAGATTTGATCTTGGGAAATTAATTGATTGGGAAACACTCGAACTTATTATTTATGAAGCCAAGAAAATTAATCCAAATGTAATTTTTGTCTGTGAGCCCTGGGGCGGAGGTTACGATCCTGCAGGATTTTCTGTTCGTGGTTGGGGTGCATGGAATGATCAGATAAGAAACGGGATTAAAGGAGAAAATCCTTTTGATGGTCATGGATGGATTTTTGGTAAATGGTACGGAAATAATAGTCCAGCCAGAATCAGAAGTTATGTTAATGGGACATTAACAAAGGACACACTTGGATTATTTCAGAAACCTGATCACTCAGTTAATTACCTTGAGTCTCACGATGGCTATACTCTCGGGGATTTTATTCGACTTGGATTAGGAGATGTTAAGCGGGATGAAATAATTAAAGACATTGATAAAAATGTTAAACTTACTCCGCAGCAATTAAAGCTGAACAAGCTTGCGGCTTTATTTCTTTTTACTTCCAGAGGAATAACGATGATACATTCAGGACAGGAGTTTGCGAGAAGCAAAGTGATTCCGTTAAATATTCCTGAACAGGATTCACACAAAGGAATGATTGACCATAACAGCTACGATAAAGACAATGAAACAAATTACATAAACTTTAATCACGCAAAAATTAATGAAGAACTTTTTAATTATTATAAAGGATTGATTGAATTAAGAAAAACCTATAAAGCATTCCGAAGAGCGCATTACAATGATGTCAAATATTTTAATTTCAAAGACAATCCATTTGCGATGGGTTATTCGGTTAAGTATGACGATGAAGAATTTGCAGTTTTGTTTAATGCTGATCCAAAAACTTTCTTAGAAGCTGAACTGCCTGAAGGTGAATGGGAGGTTATGGTTGATGAACACACGGCTGGCATCAATTCAATCAAAACAAATCAGAAAAAAGTTACAGTAAATAGTTCAACCGGGATAGTATTGAAGAAAAAATAAATGAAGAAAGTGGCATTAAATATTTTTGTCTTCACTCTTCTCTTTTCTGGCCAAATAAATTCGCAGCAATTTGCCACTGGTTCACCTGAATGGCTGGTTGATATGTTTTTCGTTAAAAGCAATTTCCCCGATAAAGCATATTATATTTCAGGTGAAATGATGGAGGAACCAGATCAAAAAACAATCGGCGAAGAGTTAAATGGAGAAGGGGAAGTTTCATTTCATCAGATAAAAGCTACAAACAGCACCTGTGTCTTTGCGGTTGAAGTGCAAACAGAAAGCAAAACAATAGATTTCTACATCTATCTTGTTAAAGATAATGACAACTGGAAAATAACTTCAGTTCGAAGATTTTTATTACCAGCTTTTGTTTACACGATTCGTGATTCACTCGCAAATCTAAAATCTTTTTCTTCAAATGACTCCAGCTTTTATTTGTCCTTAAAACTTTTCACAATGGCCGATGCTGATTTGAAAAACTACTTCAATAGCAATCTCAATAAATTTCAGGAACTCATTGTTGCTTTCAATAATAATTTGAAAGATAAAGCTGATAAACTTCTTGGATCGGTTGGTTGCAATGCTATTTACACCGATAAAAAATATCCCGGCTGCGTATTCATACAAATCTTAACATTTGAAACATTGGAAACTGGATTTATTCAAGCCGCGGATGCAATACTGCTTCCGCAAATCTCATTTCAAGGTTACATTTATATTGAAGAGGTATCTCCCGGCTGGTTTATTTTTCGGACTATTTAGAATGGTTGTTGTTAGATATTGCTTTTCTAATTGACTTCTCAATCGCTTCTTTGAAGCTTCTCAGGTTAACGGGTTTTGTGAATACATGCTCAATGCCAAGTTCCACATATTGCTGAACAGCGGCTCTTTCAATTTTGCTGGTTAAAACAATGACAGGAGTTATAGATTTCAAACCACTCTTAATTAATTCCCGCACTAAATTGTATCCGTTCATAACCGGCATCTGGTGTTCGGTAATAACCAGGGCTGGAGGTGAACTGATTATTCTTTCCAATGCTTCATTTCCATTAGCAACAATACTCACTGCATAATCAGATGCGATGTTCATCAGAATTTTAGAATATAAAATCTTGTCTCTCTTGTTTGGCTCAACCAGAAGTATTTTGGCAGAGGCTACAGGAAGTGAAAAAATAAACTCAGAACCTTTCTCAAATTCACTTTTTACATCAATTTTACCTCCGTGCTTAAGTACTATTTCCTTTACCAAAGATAGACCAAGACCGCTTCCTTTCTCACCGGCAGTACCTTCTGAAGAGAACTTTGTTTCAATGTTAAAAAGTTTAGCTAGATTATCGGGCTTTATACCCTTTCCTGTATCTTTAACTGAAAACTGCATGAATCTTAAAGCTGATGATGGTGTTGCTGAGATTGTTATGCTGTCACCTCTTTTAGTAAATTTTACAGCATTTGAAAGAAGATTGTTAAATACTTGCAACGTCAGACTCTTATCAACGAAAAGGTAGTGGCTTGCTTCCACAAGGTTTTGAATCTTAATACCTTTCTTCACAGCATTACCCGAAACTGTGCTTATTGAATTGTTGATCAGCTCCTGAGCATTAATTTTTTCCGGTTCAAATTTGATTCTTCCGGTTTGCAGACGTGTCCAATCCAGTAATGAATTTACAAGAGCCAGCATTGATTTCGAGGATTCCTGAATGTAGGATATATATTGCTTTTTCTCAAATTCAGAAAGAGTGTCATCATCGATAAGCAAATCAGTGAAACCAAGAATTGAACTGAAAGGTGTTCGCAGGTCGTGAGAAATGATTGAAAGAAATCTGTCTTTAGCTTCATTTAGTTTTTTAAGATTTGCAGCAGATACTTTAAGTTCTTCTTCAGCACGCTTGTTAAAGGTGATATCGCTAACAAGCCCGTAGATTTTTTGCACTCTGTTTTCAGGATCTCTGATAATATTAAGTTTGTTTCTTACCCAAACTACATTACCTTCCTTATTAATTATTCTTAATTCGAGTTCACCGGCTGCGTCTGAGCTTTTTCCCCAAAGAATTTTTAATTTCTTTTTTACATCAGTGAAATCATCCGGATGAATTATTTTAAGCAGGAATCTCGAATCACTGAGGAATTCATCCTGTGAATATCCGGTAACTTTTTGGACAGCCGTTGTGAAAAATAGCGGTTTAAAAAAATTACCGGCCCTTTCGAAAGTATAAAGAAAATCATCAATATTTTCAGTAATACTTCTGTATTTCTGTTCTGATTCTCTGAGCACTTTTTGCGTTCGCTTTCGCTCGGTTACATCCATTGCTAATACAACAAGGAATATTTTGTTCTCTTGTTCAAATCCAGCAGCGGAGAACTCTGAATAAAAGGTTGAACCGTCTTTCTTCTTAGCCAGAAACTCAATTCTTTCCTGAGTTTTTAAACCTGATTTTTTCGAAATCAAATATTCTTTTACCCTGGCTACATCATCTTTTGAAACTAATTCAAGAATATTTTTACTTTGGATTTCGAGAGCATCCTTATACTGAAAGATTTTAGCGAATGAGTCATTTGCCAGTATTAATTTACCATCACGCTCAACTGCAATACCATCCTGTGATGCGGTAAAAAGGGATTTGTGAACGGATTCTGGAAGAACTTTTCTTTCAATTTTATAAGAGCTGCTAAGAGTGCAGTAAATTGTATGCGGTAAACCGTCCACAGTCTGTTCAACTTTTAGTATTAAATTGGTTTGAATTTCATCACCGGCATAATTTTTTATTTTTATCGGAAGAGATTTTTCGTCTTCAACTTTAAGAAAAGCTATTTCATCTTTTAAATTGAGCGGATCATCAGACTTAATCAATTCAAAAAAGTTCTTACTATAAAGTTCAACGTCAGGAAAGTTCAATAATAACTTAAGTGATTGATTAGCCAGTAAAATAGAACCCGTTCTATCAATTTTAATAATCGGTTCAGCGGTTTTGTCAGATTTCGTTCTAGATTCAACAGCTCGCTTCTTCTCCTGTTCATGCTTAATTGGTTCAACTTTGCTTTTCTTACAAACTATTATCACAAGCGAACTATCTATCTCACTATTAAAGAAAGTTAGATCTACTGGTATTTTTCCTTCAATACGATTTTCTATTATGGTTTTGTATTCAAGCTGACTCTTATTATCCAATCCTTTGATAATGTCCTGGAATTCACTTGGGGTTACTTCAGGGAAAAGAGTTGTGATTTGTTGAATTCCGCTTTCCTCTTTTTTAAATCCGGTGAGTCTTTGGAACAAATCATCCCGATAAATTACTTCTCCACTTTTGGAAACAAGTAATACAGCAATATCAGTTAACCTTGCTAACTCTTTATAAAAATTCAATTCATCGGAGTATGGGGATTTGGAAATGATTTCAGGTTTGGCTTCAGGAATTTCTTTAAATACTAAATATAAGAATTGAACGTACCCATTGTCTCCAATCACAGGATCAATTTTACAATCAGTAGATGTATTATTTTCTTCAGTCGTGATTTCTAACCGAACTGATTGGGATTTTCTTTGTCTGACAGCGTTGCTAAAGCTCTCAAGTATTTTCTGTTTAGTTGTGGAATTAAAAACCTCGCCAATATTTTTCCCCGTAATTTCCTTCCTGAATAGATTCAGTTTTGAATTTTCTTTTCCTGCTGAAAACTTTATATCTCCTGAAGTATCTGTAACAACAATAAAGTCCTCACTTCTTTCAAGATAATCTTCAGTTAATTTTGATTTTAGCTTTAGTTCAGTATCAGTTGAAGCAAGAATTTTTAAGTCTTCAACAATCAGCATACCCCCGGATATATTTTCTTCTTCGTATATAGGAAATCCTTTTATGAATAAAGAAATATGGCCACCATTTTGAGTTTCAACTCTTTTTATTTCTTTTTCAAAAGAAATACCTTTAAATATATTTGTAAGATCCTGGGTCAGATCTGTAGAATTAAATAGCTTAAATTCGAATAAGTTAAAGCCTGGCGCAGGGTGTTTGAACTGATATAAAATTCCAAACTTGCTAAAATTTTTATTTATATACTCAACGAAACCATCACGAGAATAAGTAATAATTCCCAGTGGAATTTGATCGATAAGTATTGAAAGGCTTTCTTCCATTTAGAAAATTTTTTCTGCTTGGGATTAATTTATTATTTATGCTGCGCCCTAAAAGAAGCTTTAACAGAATCTAACAGCAATAATAATGCTATCAGATTGCATATTTTTATTATTTATCGCCTAATGTCATTTAATGGATTTCGATCTGAATTATTTTTAGTTATTATTAGAAATTCTTTAGAAATAAGCTCTTTTCAGCTAATTAATTGATCCTTGGCCGCTGTTCAAAGGCGACAATTTGAAGTACTAAACTGACTTTCACGTCTCATTCTGGTAACTCTAACTCTCATCTTAATAATAATGTAACAATTTACAGTTGCTATTCGGATTTAGATAAATAAGCAATCAAGCTAAAAAAATTTGTAAATTTTAGTATTAAACAATAAACATTCCCGTGAACAAAGATATTTTTCAAATACTGGGTAAGAGGTCCTCATCATTTCTTGAAGAGTTTGGACAAATTTTTCTCCTGCTATTCAGAATGATAAAAAATTTCAAAAACATTCACCGAACCCGCAAGCAGATTCTATTTCAAATGGAGCATATCGGTGTTGATTCACTTCCATTGGTAATTATCATTTCAATATTTACAGGTGCGGTTGCAGCCTGGCAGGCAGCTTATCAGTTAAAAGGTATCGCTCCACTTTCATTATTAGGTGGGACAACAAGCAGAGCAATAATAACCGAGCTCGGTCCCGTGTTAACTGGAATAGTAATAGCGGGCAGAGTCGGTGCTTCAATAGCTGCCGAGCTTGGAACTATGAAAGTCACTGAACAAATTGATGCACTTGAAATTATGGCTATCGATCCTGTAAGATATTTAGCGATGCCCAGATTTCTAGCTGCTCTTTTGATGATGCCGGTTTTAGTGATATTTGCAAATACAATCGCAGTGGCCGGTGCATACGTAGTTTCAGATTATTTTCTACAGGTACCGTATAATGTTTTCTTTGGTTCAGTAAGGCAGTTTTTCGAATTCTCTGATCTTACAGGAGGTTTAATAAAAACAGTTGTATTTGGTGGGGTTACCTCATTATTAGGTTGTCACATCGGTTTTAGAACATCAGGCGGTGCAGAGGGCGTAGGACTTTCAACTATTCGTTCTTTTGTGTTATCGGCTGCACTGATTTTAATTCTTGATTATTTCTTATGGACATTCCTTTTTTAATTTGACTTAACTACTGTAAATCATTTTGTGATATTTATCATCCAATAGTTTAAATTCTCTATAAAATTCAGTACCATGGATTTATTTTTAACAAAATTCTGGAGCAAACAATGGAAGCAATCCAATTCAATTTAAAAGAAAGAAAAACCAAAGTTACCCTGCCTGAATCTCTTGGCTTCGGAAAGATTTTTACCGACCATATGTTCGAAATGGATTACAATGAAAAGCTTGGATGGCATAATCCGGCAATCCGTCCGGTGGACGATTTACAAGTTCACCCGGCTTCAATGTTTATTCATTATGGTCAGACAGTATTCGAAGGATTAAAAGCATTCAGACAGGAGTCTGGGGAAGTTGTAATGTTCAGACCCGATAAACATTTTGAACGATTGAATAATTCTTCAAGACGGGTTTGTATTCCTGAGATAGATGTTGATTTTGTCCTCGAAGCATTAAAAGAATTGATTAACATCGATAAAGAATGGATTCCAACCAATCGAGGGGATTCTTTATACATTCGACCTTTTATCTATGGATCCGATGCTTTTCTAGGAGTTAAACCAGCGAAAGAATATAAATTCATTTTACTCTTATCTCCGGTTGGTGCATACTATCCTGAGGGTTTCAAGCCAGTGAAGATTTTAGTTACAGACGAATATGTTAGAGCTGTTAGAAAAGGATTAGGTGATTGTAAAACCGCTGCTAATTATGCAGCCAGTCTTTTAGCCGGGCAGGAAGCAGTTAAAAAAGGTTTTACACAGGTATTGTGGCTTGATGGTGTGGAACAGAAGTACATTGAAGAAGTTGGGACTATGAATATATTCATCAATCTCAAAAATGAAATTGTTACTCCAAAGTTAAATGGCAGCATTTTACCGGGCGTTACAAGAAGATCTGTAATTGAAATTTTAAAAGAGTGGAAGATGAATGTTGTTGAGAGAGATATAACGATAAATGAATTAGTTGATGCTTACGATAATGGAAATCTTATAGGTGTTTTTGGAACGGGCACAGCAGCCATAATTTCATCAGTGGGCTGGTTGACTTATAAGAACAAGCAAATGATTTTTAACGATGGAAAACCGGGAGAACTGGATCTCAAACTTTTCAATGAACTTACTTCAATTCATTATGGATTAAAGGAAGATACCCACGGCTGGTTAATGCCGGTCGAGCAGAAAGAAGTTGTCATCTCTTAAATTTTAACGGGGTAGAATCTTTAGAGGCTTCTACCCCTTTTCAGCTCCGAATTCTAATAAACTAACCTTTCCCATAAAAAAATTAAAAATCTCTTGACAAGTGTTCATATGTGCACTATATTTGCAGTGAACAATTGAGCACTACTATGAAAGACAAATTAACAGACAGACAAGAGGATATTCTAACTTTTATAAAGCAATTCACTTTAGAAAGTGGATATCCGCCTACTCTTCGTGAAATAGGAAAACATTTCCAAATTTCCTCCACTTTCGGTGTTAAAAGACATCTTGAGGCATTAGTTAAAAAAGGTTTTATTAACATTGAAAGTAATGCCAGCAGGGGAATCTCCCTCATCAGAAAAAATTCAGAAGATTTTATTGATAGATCAATCAGAGACGATGATGCGTTTGTAAAAATTCCGGTAATTGGTCGGGTTGCTGCGGGTATTCCAATAAATGCTGTGGAAAATTTAGAAGGTTCGTTGGTTGTTGATCCTTCGTTTCTTAAAAAAGCAGAAGATGCATTTGCTCTACGTGTAAAAGGGGATAGTATGATTAACGCAGGGATTAATGATAAAGATCTTGTAATAGTTTCACCCAGAGAACAAGCTAAGAATGGGGACATTGTCGTTGCTATGCTGAACGATGAAGCAACGGTTAAAAAATTTGAATTCATAAACAATAAAATAAGACTCATTGCTGAGAACAACGCCTACTTGCCGATTGAAGTCAAAAGAGAAGATGACTTCAAAGTTATTGGTAAAGTTAAAGGGGTTGTGCGATGGTTAAATTAAAAAGGAACAATACAATGAAAACAGATATTTTTATTCAAGCCATTCGTAACCGGAATAACCTTCAATTCCTTTATGGTTTACAGGAAGTAAATCTTGAACCATATTATATTTCAAAAAATACTTCTGGCAGAAAAGTTATTTACGGACGACTCAGAAGTACAAACGAGATAAAGAAATTTGAATACAACAAGATTGCCAATATCAGGATACTTCAATCACTCAGATTTTCTCCACTTATTCCAATTAATTCTTTTGCGGTATAGAATAGGATAGTGTTATGAACATTTCAGAAAGAAAAGCTATAGATCTATTAGTTAATGAATTCTGGCGGCTTGGTTTTTTCACTGTCAGTCGAAGACTTGGTACATATTTACCTGAACCTGAAGATATAGGAAAATTTAAGGTTGATGTAATCGGAAGGCAGAAGGAAAAATATGCAATAGGGATAGCGTTAAATAAAGAGGATATATTTAATCCTGATCTTATCGAAAAGATTAATTACCTGGCTTCAAGAAAAACCAGATTATCAGATAAACCTATTTTACTTCTCATCGGTGTACCAAATATTTACTTCAAACAAGTAAAAGAGCTTTTGTTTAGTGTCGATGAAAAAGTAAAAAAGAATATAAAACTTACCCGGATTCTTGAGGAGGATTTTGAAAGCCGCCGTAGCATCAGACATTCACAACAGATGATTTTCTCATAAATCTTTACTATCCACGCTCTATTTTTACCTTTCTTGCTTGCTGTAATCAAGATAATATTCATTTGAATATAATAATTTAATTGCAATAGCATAGTTCACCTTGATTTTATAGGCGCACGGATATAATTTTACGGGCTTCATCAAAATAAAAGTATAGGATTGGCCAGAAAAAGTACACAATCTGATAAAGCTCTTCAGGAGGACCTTAAGAAGAGCGGCGATATCCCCTCTCATATTGCAATAATTATGGATGGAAACGGCAGATGGGCTAAAAGAAGAGGTTTGCCTCGTGTTGCAGGGCATAGAAGAGGAGTAGAAACTGTTCGCGAGATAGTGGAGGTTTGCGCCGAAGTCGGTGTAAAGTATCTCACTCTTTATACTTTCTCAACTGAAAACTGGAAAAGACCCAAGGATGAAGTCTCAACATTAATG
>JACZKK010000146.1 GCA_014860115.1 Ignavibacteriaceae bacterium | reverse complement strand
ATGGAGGGGCAAACTGGGTTGCCCAAACAAGCGGTACAACGCAGATACTCTATGGTGTATCCTTCACGGATGCACTTACAGGTACTATAGTAGGATGGGATGGAATAATTCTTCGTACGACAAATGGAGGAGCAAACTGGATTGAACAGACAAGTGGAACGACCAACTTCCTATCTGGAGTATCTTTCACTGATGCAAACAATGGAACTGCGGTAGGATGGGTTGGAACAATTATTCGCACTTCTAATGGAGGGACAAACTGGGTTGCACAAACAAGCGGTACAACTCTGCAGCTCGATGCTGTGTGCTTCACGGATGCGAACACAGGCACTGCGGTAGGAGTAAGTGGAACAATTCTTCGCACTTCTAATGGAGGTGCAAACTGGGTTACACAAACAAGCGGTACAATGCAGTCACTCAATGATGTATCCTTTACTGATGCAAACAATGGAACTGTGGTAGGAGGATACGGAACAATTCTTCGCACTACGAACGGAGGTGAAACCTGGATTATGCAGGCAAGCGGAATAACAAATAGGCTTGTTGGTGTATGCTTTACAAATGAGAACACTGGCACTACGGTAGGATTTGATGGAACAATTCTTCGCACTTCTAATGGAGGGGCAAACTGGGTTGCACAAACAAGCGGTTTCGCGTGGACACTCTCTGATGTGTGCTTCACGGATGCACTTACAGGTACTATAGTAGGAAGTTATGGAATAATTCTTCGTACAACAAATGGCGGGACAACTTTTGTAGAAGAAAATCAGCTTGATGAAATACCTGCAGATTTTTTACTTACGCAAAATTATCCCAACCCATTCAATCCAAGCACAAAAATAAAATACTCCATCCCACAATCGTCGAATGTTGTTATTAAAGTCTTTGATGTACTAGGTAATGAAATTGAAACATTAATCAATGAAGAAAAACCAGCTGGTACTTATGAGATTACTTGGTATTCAAAGGGATTACCTAGCGGAATATATTTCTATCAAATAAGAGCAGGAGATTTCGTAGAGACGAAGAAAATGGTTTTAATGAAATAAAAATTAAGGGCTCAAAAGAGCCCTTTCTTTTTTATAGGCAGTTTACTGCGGTTGATAGACTTCTCTGAGTTAAGTGAGAATAGACCTGAGTTGTTTTAATATCTTCGTGACCTAACAATTCTTTAACTACATAAAGATTAACACCACGTTGGACTAAATTACTTGCGAAGCTGTGACGTAAGCTGTGGAAGTGAATATCATCATTTAGTTTTGCGGCTCTTAAAGCCTTCTTAAACTGTTTGCTGACGAATTCAGAATTAAGAGAATTTACTGAGCCGTTAATAAAAACATAATCGCTTTTATTATTGAGTGCTTGCTGATCTAAAATCTTTTTTACTTTTTGATGGATAGGAATTATTCTTTCTTTTTTGCTTTTGGTTGTAAAACTTTCTGAGTTTTTAATAATGATAAGATTTTGATTTTTATCTATCCAATTCCACTGCATATTAAGAATTTCACCGAGACGCATACCTGTGTAAAAGGCAAAGGTGAAAATATTTTTCATTAACTGGTTTGGTGTGTGGTTTAGAATATCAATTAATTCTGCTTCTGAAATGGAAACAGGAATTGACTTAGTAACCTTTGGAGCTTTGATTTGCTTTAGCGGGTTTGTAGTTAGATAATCCCAAGTTACAGCTTTGGTAAGGGCAGCCTTAATTGTTCTGTAATAAAGTGAGGCTGAGGAATGAGAAATTTTGAATCTGGAGTTGATAAAATTATCAAGCAAGCGGACGGTTAAATCTGCTAAGAGAATATCGCCAGTAAATTCTATCAAGAATTTGAAGGCGGGTTTTATTGATCTTTCAATGTAGGCTTTTGATGTTGATTGACTTAAATAATTGATATATTCATCCCGGAACTTTGAAAGCATTATTGAGTTGTTAAGCTCAAAGACTACATTGTTTTTCTTGTATGGAATACTGAAGGAAGCAAGAAACTTTTTTGCTTCGTTTATATCTTTGGTTTTTGTTGAAACGGTTGTGCGTTTTCCTTCAACTTCATAAACGAGTTGGTAGAATGGTGAGCGTTTGCATTTAGTAAGAAACATAATTCCTCCTTACCAGGTGGGGGAGTAAGTACTTACTGAGTACTGACTGAGTACCTACTGAATCAGCAGGAGAGAGAAAAAAGAAAAGCCTTAAAACAAAATGTAATAAGGCTTTTTGAGTACACCCGTAGGGATTCGAACCCCAAACCTTCTGATCCGTAGTCAGATGCTCTATCCAATTGAGCTACGGGTGCAAATTCAATTAAAAATAAATAATGAACAATTCATATTTACGGTGCAAATATAATCTAAAATTCTGGAAATTTATGGAACATTTCGTAGGTGGATTCTCTGCTCAATCCAAAATTAAACTTAAAAATTCAGTAGAAATCTTACAAGTGACAAATGCATCATTCTAATAATCTAATCTTGTGCAATTCTCAAATCAATATTGATATTACTTTTTCAATGCGATTTTTACAACAATAAATCTTAATTCTGAATGGCATTCAACTTGGGCTTTAAGATATTCTGGCAAGAGTCTAAAGCGATCATCAAAATTATTGAGTTGTTAAAATGTAAAGATGCGTTGGAATCTTTGAAATTTGTCAGGCCGGGGATGAATCACTCTTGCCAACGATTTTCTTATCAGCAATCACTTCAATCTTAACTTAAGTTCTTCTCTCTAACTTGTTCAATTAAAACGTAACTTTCTTCAATTATTTTTCATATTTTTGAACCGAAGTATGATTAGCCTTTGGCTTAAGCAAACCCAAATTCACTAAATAAAAGGATTATTGATGTTCAAAGGAACAGGAACTGCTCTTATAACTCCATTTAAAGCGAATCAATCGGTTGATTACGGCGCTATTAAAAAGATCGTCAAACAACAGGTTGATAGCGGATTAGATGCATTGATTGTAATTGGTACGACGGGTGAATCACCAGTAATAGAATTTGATGAAAGGGAAAAAATAATTTCGCTCGTAGTTAGAGAAGTGAAAAGAAGAATTCCTGTAATTGTTGGTACTGGAACGAACAATACAAAAAAAGTAATCGAGCTTAACAAACAAGCAGAAGATTTAAAGGCTGATGGAGTTTTAATAGTTAATCCGTATTATAACAAAGGAACGCAGGAAAGCCTTGTTGAACATTATAAATTCATCTCAGGAAAAACAAAGCTTCCAATAATTCTTTACAATGTTCCATCAAGAACAGGTATGAATATTCTTCCTGAGACCGCAGTGAGAATTCATAAAGAGTGTAAAAATGTCGTTGCAATAAAAGAAGCTAGCGCGAACATTTCCCAAATAGCTCATCTGATTTCAATTAAACCGGATTCATTATCAGTTTTATCTGGTAATGATGATCAGACGCTCGCAATAATGGCTTCAGGCGGTGATGGTGTTATCTCAGTATTTTCAAATCCTTATCCTGCTCAAATGAAAACGATAACAGATTCGATTCAGAACAACGATCTTAAAAAAGCTCGGGAATTGAATAATAAATACTTATCGATGATGAATGCACTTTTTGTTGAGACAAGTCCTGCTCCCGTCAAATATGTTATGAGCAAGCTTGGATTGTGCGAAAATGTTTTACGACTTCCTTTGGTAAAAGCCACTGAAAAAGCTGAACAGCTTCTTGATAAAGAAATGAAAAAAATGTGATCAATCGAGTGAGGAGACTAAAATGAAATATGGTTTAGTTGGTGCATCAGGAAAATTGGGAAAAGAAGTAATAAACGTTTTTACTGAACACAACAGTGAGCTGGTTTTTTCGTTTGATATCCAGGGTGAATGGAAGCAGAGTGAACCAGAAATTTTAATTGATTGCTCACTACCCGAAGCATTTGATAAAATGATTTCGTTAGCAAAAGAATTTAATGTACCGATAATTGTAGCAACTACAGGATTATCTGAAGAAAATATAAATCAGCTTAAAAAGTTTGCTGAAAGGAGGCCTGTAGTTCAGAGTTATAATTTTTCTATCGGGATCCAGATTCTTTTAGAGTTAACAAAATCAACTTACAGAAAATTGCCCGAATGGGATGTTGAGATTTCAGAAACACATCATCGGTTTAAAAAAGATAAACCATCAGGCACTGCAAAAATGATTCAGAATATTTTTGGAAATAGAGAAATTAACACTACATCGCACAGATTGGGAAATGTAACTGGTGATCATACTGTTAGTTTTGCTGGATTGGGTGAAGTAATTTCAATTCAGCATAGAGCATTATCCAGAAGAACATTTGCTGAAGGAATTCTTAAATCCGCCGAGTTCGTTTTAAAGAAAGAAAATGGATTCTTCTCGTTTACAGATGTGGTGTTTGAAAATAAATCAATGGAACGCTGATTATCATGATTTTTTATAGTCTGAGCAAATCATAATTAATCTGTGTCATCTGCGTTCTATTTTTATTAACAACAGGATAAAATATGGATTCATACGAAATAATCAGAACAATTTCTGAATCAAAAAAGAAAACCCCAGCCAAAGTTTACTTGCAGGGTGAATTGGACAAAATCAATTTTGGTGATTTTGATTTCTACGGTTCATCTGTCTCAGGAATTCTATTTTGTGAGTACAAGGATTTTGAAAAATTTTATGAAATCAACAAGCAGCTTATTACAAAGTATAAAGTTGAAGTTGACAGGAGAAATTCAGCAATTCCGATGGCTGATTTAACAAAATACAATTGCAGAATTGAACCCGGCGCAATTATCAGAGATATGGTAGAAATCGGTGACCATTGTGTGATTATGATGGGAGCAGTATTGAACATCGGTGCTCTAATAGGTGAAAGAACGATGATAGACATGAATGTTGTAGTTGGAGGAAGAGCAATAGTTGGAAAGAATTGTCACATTGGTGCTGGAACTGTTTTGGCAGGAGTAATTGAGCCGCCAAGCGCTGATCCTGTTATTGTTGAAGATGATGTTCTGATTGGCGCTAATGCTGTTGTGCTTGAAGGTGTTAAAATAGGAAAGGGTGCTGTTGTAGCTGCAGGTTCAATAGTAGTAAGGAATGTTGAATCAAACACTGTGGTTGCCGGTGTTCCCGCCAGATTCCTGAAAAAAGTTGACGATATTACAAAAGCGAAAACGCAATTGATGGAAGAATTGAGGAAGCTTTAGATGGAAGATGGTCGATGGATCATGGAAGAGGTAAATATTTTTTCCGAAAATGCTGTCAAAGGTGAGACTGGCTTTCAGCAGGTTTCGGAATCTTTAGCGAAATAATAATTAAGATGCTGAAATAAATTCAGCATAAATTTATATGAAATTAATAGTCCAAAAATACGGTGGCAGTAGCGTTGCTGATGTTGATAAGCTGAAGATAATTGCTTCTATGATCGCTTCAGTTAAAAAGCAGGGGATTGATGTGGTTGTTGTAGTCTCAGCAATGGGTAAAACTACAAATCAACTTATTGAGATGGCAAAAGCAATTTCACCAGACCCACCAAGAAGAGAAATTGATATGCTTCTCAGTACCGGTGAAAGAACTTCTATGGCTTTGCTTTGTATCGCACTTCATGAAGAAGGAATTGAGTCAATTTCGTTAACCGGCTCACAAGCTGGTATCATTACAAATGATCGCCACAACGATGCACGCGTCATTGAAGTAAGACCGGTTAGAGTTTTTGATGAACTTGATAAAGGCAAGGTTGTTGTCATAGGTGGGTTCCAGGGAGTTAGTTATAAAAGAGATATAACCACCTTGGGAAGAGGCGGTTCAGATACTTCTGCTGTTGCATTATCTGCAGCATTGAATGCTGAGAGATGTGAAATTTATTCTGATGTTGATGGCGTTTACACAACTGATCCAAATATTGTTAAAGATGCAAAACACCTTCCGGAAATTTCGTATCAGCAAATTCAGGAAATGGCAGAGGCCGGCGCAAAAGTTTTAAATGCACAAGCGGTTCAATTTGCTAAAGAATCAAAAATTACATTGTATGCACGGAATACTTTTAATCCTGGTAAAGAAACTGTTATAAAGGATGTTTCTAAAAAGGAATTATCCGGTGTTTTAGCTGTTGTATATGAAAAGGAAATTGTTCGTGTATTCATTCACGATGCAGACAAAATCGATTGGGTACTTCAATATCTGGAAGAACAGCAAATTCCAATCAAAGAATTCCAGGTTTCAGGAATTGCCGGAGATAAAGGTTACAAATGTTCTTTTATAATTTCTACGAGCAGTCTTTACAACTGGGAAAAAATTAAAGAAGCACTTGAAGAAAAATTAAGAGATGGGATTTATATTAATGAAAGTCTGGCCGCTCTGTCAATAATAGGTGAAGGATTCAGCAGAAATAATGATGCTTTGAATAATACGATGAAGCTCCTAGACAAACACGGAATAAATTATTACGGTGTGAACACAACTTCTTTCAGGATTTCACTTTTAGTAGAAAAATATTTATTAGAAGAGGCTGTTAATATCTGCCACGAGTATTGGATTAAGTAGATTTAGTTTTATAAAATCTAATGGCTGACAAAAAATAGAAATTAACCAGAAGAATATTTTCTCACGACAATCTAATCCTGATTAATCAACAACTGAGTTTCTCGATAGAAAACGATATTAAGTTTAATGTATGAAATAGTTATAATAATTCTTCTTATCCTGATAAATGGGATATTGGCAATGAGTGAAATAGCGTTCGTCTCATCCAAAAAATTTAAGCTTGAAGCAAAAGCCAAAAAGGGAAGTGTAGCTGCTAACAAAGCATTGGAGCTGCTTCGTGAACCAGAAAAATTTCTATCAGCAGTTCAAATTGGAATTACTCTCGTAGGAATTCTTGCAGGTGCATTTGGCGGCTATGCAATGGCAGAGGATTTAACACCATATTTAGATAAAATCGATTTTCTAAAACCATACTCGATTGAAATTTCTTTTGCTATCATTGTTTCAGTGATAACTTATTTATCCTTAGTTATAGGTGAACTCGTCCCCAAAAGTATTGCACTAAAAAATCCTGAAAAGATTACTTTGCTTATGGCAGGTCTTATGTATTTTATTTCAAAAGCGTTTGCTCCTTTTGTCTGGATTCTTAGTATTTCAACAAAATTAATAATAGTTTTTTTTCGCATTAAAAAAAGTGAGGAACCTCCAGTCTCCGAAGACGAGTTAAAGTCTTTATTAGATTTTGGAACTGTGCACGGTACTTTTGAAAAAGAAGAGTCCGAGATGATTAAAAAGATATTCAGCTTTAATGATAAAAAGGTCAGCGAAATAATGATTCCCAGAACTGAAATTGAATGGATTGATACCTCACTGTCAAACGATGAAATATTCCAGTTTATTTCCACTCATCATTATTCAAAATACGTTGTAGCTAAAAACGATATTGATAACTTTACAGGCTTCCTCAATTCAAGGGAGTTCTTAATAAATTACCAAAATAATCCTTCGTTTGAATTAAATTCTATTTTAAATGATACACTCGTGGTGCCCGATTCTATTTATTCAATTGATTTGTTTGATAGATTCAGAACTCATAAGACAAACATTGCGTTGGTAATAGATGAACACGGTGGAACTGAAGGGCTTATCACTTTACACGATTTGATTGAAAATATTGTCGGTGAAATACCGGAGAAATTTGAAGAGTCAGAGCAAAATATTTTAAAGCGAAAAGACGGTTCATATTTAGTAGATGGTTCAACTGAGATAGCCAGAGTCTCGGAATTATTATCTGTTGAATTTCAAATTAAAGAGTACACTACTCTTGGTGGTTTTATTATGAGCCAGCTTGGTAAAATTCCCAAAGAAGGTGATTTATTAAACTATGGTTTGTATAAGTTTGAAATAGTCGATATGGATGGGAAAAGAGTAGATAAAGTATTGATAGAAAAGAATACTAATTTAGCAAGTGACAAAACCGGATAAAGCTGGTAATGTGATTATTTCTTTTTAAAATGTAATCCACAGTCTTGCCTAAAACATCTTTATTAATCTGAGATTAAACTAATTGCCCTTTATTTTTGTTTAATGTTTTGTATCATTTAATAAATTTTATCGGAGTTATGTACTTTATCAAACCGGACAAAATATTTGTTTTACTAATTTTAATCTCTCTAAATATATATTCGCAGCAGAGACAAGGAAATTTCCCCGGCGGCAGTATTTCCGGAAAAATTTTTGATTCTGCAACAAAGCACACAATTGAATATGCGAACATTGTTGTTTTCTCATTGAAAGACTCATCAATGGTGACAGGCGGAGTTACAAATAGTGAGGGGTTATTCAAGCTGTCTATTGACAAACCTGGTAAATTCAGAGTTGAAGTAAGATTTATTGGATATGATACAGAAGTAATTGAAACAGCTATCGGACAAGGTAATTTTAATATAGATCTTGGCGAAATCCAGATTCATCCATCAGCATTTCTTTTGGAAAATGTCGTAGTAGAAGGAAATAGATCACCTGTTACTTATGAAATTGATAAAAAAGTTATCAATCCCGATCAGATGCAGACGGTTATCTCGGGAAATGCGGCTGATGTGTTGGCAAATGTTCCTTCCGTTCAGGTTGATGTTGAAGGAAACGTTAGTCTTAGAGGAAGTCAGAATTTTACAGTCTTGATTGATGGAAGACCATCTCTGATGGATGCTCAGGATGCTCTTCAGCAGATTTCTGCAACATCGATTGAGCGAATAGAAATAATCACTAATCCGACAGCTAAATATGATGCGGATGGGACTGCCGGTATTATAAATATCATAATGAAAAAGGATTTAGGACAAGAACTCAGTGGTATTTTTAACGCCAATGCCGGGATGTATGATACTTATGGTGGAAATGTTTTAGTTAATTACCAGGATGGTTTCAGAGCAAATCTTGGACTCGACTACAATCAAAGAAATTTTCCCGGTGATCAGACACAAAATAATATTTACTATTTTGAAAACGGAACTTCCACAATAAATTCAATTGGTGAGATTGAAAGAAGAAGGATCTCTTTCGAAGGCAGAGCTGGTATCGAGTTTGATTTAAGTGACAACGATATTTTAAATTTTGGAATTCGTGGTGGAAAAAGAGAAGGTGGTTTCAATTCAACTCAAAACTTTACTCAATTTACCTCAAGTGATCCTTCAGAATTTCTGTACTCCGGTATTAATGAGCGAACAAGGGAAGGAACCTATTATTCATTAAGCTCTAATTATAACAGAAGATTTGGCTTGCCTGGGCATCAGCTATTAGCTGAAATTCTTTTTAGCAAACAGTCGTCAGATGAATTTACTACAACCGCAGAGTTTGAAGATTTTAGTCAAATAGGCGGAAAAAAAACTACTGAAAATGGTCCATCGACCGATTTTAGGGGAAAGCTAGATTACACATTGCCATTTTCTGACGTAAGCAAATTTGAGGCAGGTTACCAGGGAGAAATTGAACTTTCGGATGAAAATACCAGCCTTTTTGAATACAATCCTTTAACTAACGAATACGAAATTCAATCTCAGTTCAGTAATATTACAAAATACAATGAAAGTCAGCATTCGCTCTACTCAATGTTTTCTGATCTTCTTTGGAATATAAATTATCAGCTTGGAATTCGGGCTGAATATACATATAGGAATATTGATGTTCCGTTAATTAGCCAAACTTTCAATATTGATCAGATTGATTACTTCCCGAGTGTGCATACTTCATATAAGTTTACACCAGTATCAACAGTGATGGCAAGTTATTCCAGAAGAATAAACAGACCCGGCGGTTGGGCACTTGAACCATTCCCGACCTGGGTTGATGCAAATAATGTTAGAATAGGTAATCCGGATTTGTTGCCGGAGTTTATCAATTCATATGAAACAGGGCTGCAAACTATACTTGGCAATGTTAATCTCTCTGCAGAGCTTTACTTCAAGATGACCACTAATAAAATTGAATTTGTAAGAACTGCTTTGGAGGAAAACGTAACATTGACAACTTTCAGTAACGTTGGGGAGGACTATTCACTCGGTGGTGAAGTTATGATGATTTTTGACCTGCTCAGTTTCTGGAATGTTAACCTGATGGGTAATCTTTACAATTACCGTGTCGAGGGCAGTATACAGGATAAGCCATTTTCAAATGAAAGTTTCAATTGGCAAACAAGAATGAACAATACTTTCAAGCTATGGAGTTCGACACAAATCCAGTTTAATCTGAATTACAATAGTCCAACTGTATCGTCTCAGGGAAGATGGGAAGAATTTTTTACTTCCGATTTATCAATAAGACAGGAGTTAATTGAAAAAATTCTTTCCGTTACTCTTCAAGTAAGAGACGTTTTCGGAACTTCCAAGAGAGAATATTCTTCTGAAGGAACTAATCTATATAACTACAATAATTTTGATATGCACACGCCTGCTTTAATGTTGAATCTGCGTTATACTTTCAATAACTATAAACCTAAACGTGAAGGCAGAGGAGAAGATAACGGCGGTTTTGAAGGTGGGGAAGATTTTTAGTTTACTAATGTAAACTCACTCATCAACTACATAATCACATCCTTCAGGTATTTCTGGTCTAACGAGCAAAACGTCCTCCCTTAACAACCGAACTGTTCCCGAAGGATCACCCTTTTTCTTCACAACATATTTCTTGAAGGTATATGCTACGGGAACAACTCTTGCAGTTTTAGATTTACTGTGGTAAGCTGCAAGTGCTGCAGCTTTCTTCAATACATTTTTAGGAATAGATTCTTTCGTATTCTCAACTCTTAACACAACGTGTGACCCTGAAGCTCCTCTTGCATGGAACCAATAATCATTTTGCTTTGCAAAGCGAGTAGTCAGCAGATCATTGTTTTTACTATCTTTTCCAACAAATACCCTGTATTTATTTTCAATTAAATATTGCTTAAACTTTAAACCCAAATTCTCTTTAGTCTCAGTTTCCTGCGGCTGTTTTATTTTTAATTTTTTCATCAGTTCATCCAATTCCTTTGATGATTCTATTTCGTTCAATGAATTCTCCATGTTTTTTAAGTGCTCATAATCTTTTTTAGCATTTTCAAACAATTGCCTATTCTTGACGAAAGAAATTTTCTCCGAGCGGGATTTATCAAAATAATAATCAACATTTTTCTGGGGAGAGAGTTCAGGATTTAAACTGATCTTTATTTTTTCTCCTCCAGAAATAATATCCTCGACGATAATAGAACTCATTCTGCTCTTTATCGAACCTAGATTTGCGAGAAGAAGTTGACCAAATTTATTATACTCTTCTTCTTTCGTTCCTCTTTCAATTAATCCTTGCAGGTTTTGAATCTTTGAAGAAATTTTTTTGAGTTCTCTTTCAATGTGATTTCTAACAATCTTTTCTTTCGAGTATTTGTCTTTAAAATAATATTTTTTTGAAAGAAGAATATTCACTGCATCAATTAAGTTTTCAGATACTTTCTTTTCAGTGAAGGGGAAGCTTTTAAAGTTTTCAAATCCAAGATGAACTTCCTGTTGCTTTTCATCAATAAACACACAAGGATTAGAATATCTTATCTCATTCAGAACTTTAGCCAACAAATCGGGAATTTTATCACTATCATAATTACTCTCACGTGATTTGACTTCTTTAATTACCTCACCACCGAGTATTGCATATTTTTTTCTGATATTCTCAAGGTAGTTTTGACCACTTTCAATCAAAAGATCAATTTGGTTCCATCCATTTAAGTATACTTTCTCAGAAAATTCTTTCTTGATATTTTCAAACGAAAGTGCATCAACGGATTTGAAGGGATGAAGTTGGTTATAAGCATCGAAGAAAAATACATTTGTAAACTTTCCCCGGATAGTATAATATATTTCAGAGCGAGTACATTTTAATATTATTATTCTATCATCATTGGCTAATTGTATTGAATCAATTATTTCTCCCAATGCGGCTTCAAAAAAGTTAACGGTATTCTTTTTTGCACGCGAATAATTCTTTCTTATGTTCAAATAAGAATTACCCGGTATAACACAAAGTTCTAAATAATATTCTTCATCATTCTTCGAAACAACTATTACAAGCTTGCTTTTTTCCTGCGAAAATATTTCCTCGATTCTGGATTCCTCAAGAAATTCCCGTGCTTCGATTAAAAATCTATTTAAAAAGAAATAGTTCTGTAACATTCGCATTCACTATAAATTCTAATAATCAAATTAAATAATGCTGAAGCGTAAAAGCAAGAAGATAAAAGAGCAAGATTGGATGATTACAATATTGTCTGGCGCTTATTATTAATCATCTTGCAGTCATGCGTACATGCAACCATGCAAGCAATACATTATGAGCGCAATGTTAATTGTTTAAGAAAAGAGCAATTGATATATTTGATTTATGAAAAATATCCTTCAAAATTCAATAATTAGAAAGATACTTTACGCTTTACTGGGGTTTGTGATCCTGATTTTACTTCTTGATAATTTGATAATGCCATGGATTGTAAGTTCTCCTGAAACAACAGTGCCACAAGTGGTCGGTTTGCAAGTCTCGGAAGCCGTAAATACTCTTGAAGCAGATGGATTTGAGGCTCTAATTAGTGATACATCTTATGGACTTCAGGTTCCTGTGGGAGCAATATTTTTTCAAAAACCTGATGCGGGTGCAGTTGTTAAAGAAGGTAGAACAGTTTACCTCTTCGTGAGTGGTGGTGTTAGCACAATCACGGTTCCTCAACTAAAAGGTAAGTCAATTCTTGATGCAAAATTTGCTCTGGAGCGTTTAGGCCTAAAACTTGGGAGAGTGGAGAGGATTCCATCCAGCCATCCTGAAGATATGATTTTTGATCAGCAGTATGCAGAAGGAACATTGCTAAAGCAAGGTGAATTTGTTGGAGTTACAATAAGCGTTGGCAGAGGTGGAGGTTCTATTATCGTTCCTGATTTGATTGGTAAATCTCTTACCGAAGCACGAAAAATTCTTGCCGATAGTTCATTGATCATAGGAAAAATAAACTACCAGCCTTCTGCAACACTTTTACCTAATACTATACTTGATCAGTATCCGAGCAGCGGAAACTCATTAAATTCAGGAAATGCAGTTGATCTTTTTGTAACTAAACCTTCGGATAGAAATATTCCGGACGAGGAGAATAACTGATTATGGCTTTAATTGCTCCTTCAATACTCTCGGCAGATTTTTCTAACTTATCACAGCAGATCAGATTAACCGAAATGGGCGGCGCTGATTGGATCCACTGCGATATTATGGATGGTCATTTTGTTCCCAATATTACAATTGGTCCGATCATCGTTAAAGCAGCGAGAAAAATTACTAAGCTGCCTGTTGATGTTCACCTGATGATCGAAAATCCGGACAAGTACCTTGAAGCTTTTGCTGATGCTGGTGCCGATTTCATTTCTGTTCATGTTGAGGAAGTTGTACACTTAAATAGAACAATTAACAGAATCAAAGAGCTTGGTTGTAAAGCAGGAGTTGTTATCAATCCTGCCACACCTGTTGATAGTATTGTTGATATAGCAGAATATATTGATCTTCTTTTAATTATGACGGTAAATCCTGGATTCGGGGGACAGAAATTCATTCCAAATTCAATCAGACGAATTGAAGAAGCAGTTGCGCTCAGGACAAAATATGAAGCAAAGTTTTTAATCGAGATTGATGGTGGAGTTAATAATGAAACCATTATTGCAGCTAAGAAAGCAGGTGTTGATGTTTTCGTTGCAGGATCCGCTATCTTTAATGCTGACAATATAACTGCCGCGACTGCTGAACTGAAGAATCTGGCAAAGTAAATTTTTTTATCGAATCAGGATAATTCTTCTTTTTCTTATTAGATGGAAGAGAATTTGATCTCACAAGTAATAAACCTTTCAAACAGTAAATCATTTAAACTCTATAAAGAGAAATATAATTACTCAATCCTGTCGTATCACGGATTATATGGCGTTGAATTGAGAAATATTCCGATTGAGTTATCTAGTTCGGAGGTCAATACAAATCTGCAGAATATTTTTTATACTAAAAATAGTTTGCTCGTTACAGGCTCAATTAAAGAATTTTTTGACAGAACAATTTCATTTAACCTGGATAAACGCATAGTAAATGAAATCATTGAAGCAATTCGTAACTATGAAAAATGTGAAATAGTTAATTATAATATTGGTGAAAGAAAATTTGATTTTAAGTACGCTTACATAATGGGGATACTTAATGTAACCCCAGATTCATTTTCCGATGGTGGGCAATTTATTCATAAAGAAAATGCTGTAAATTACGGAATACAGATGGTTGAGAATGGCGTTGATATAATTGATATTGGTGGTGAGTCAACACGGCCCGGTTCTGAACCTGTTAGTGAATCTGAAGAGTTAAGAAGAGTTATTCCTGTTATTGAGCAAATTCTAAATATCAAACCTGATGCACTCATTTCAATTGATACAACCAAAGCTAATGTAGCGAAAGAAGCACTTAAAAGCGGTGCCTTAATGGTAAACGATATAAGTGGAGGGAAATTCGATCCAGATATATTTGATGTAGTAGCTGAATTTAATGTAGCTATGATCTTGATGCACACGAAAGGTAAGCCGAAGACGATGCAGGCTTCTCCTGTTTATTCAGATGTCGTTTCAGAAGTTTATGATTATCTTGCAACTCAGAGTAAGATAGCTTTTAAGCATGGAATTGAAAATATTATTATTGACCCGGGTATTGGATTTGGGAAAAGAACCGAAGATAATCTTGATTTGATAGAGCGGCTGGAAGACTTTAAATCATTAGAATTCCCGATAATGATTGGCTTATCTCGAAAATCTTTTATTGGAAATATCTTAAATTTGCCAATCGAAGATAGAGATGATGCGACAAATGCAATGAATTCGTTTGCAATAAGTAAAGGAGCGAGAATTATCAGAACACATAATGTTAAGCAGGCAGTTCAAACTTGCAAACTTTATAATA
>JACZKK010000145.1 GCA_014860115.1 Ignavibacteriaceae bacterium | reverse complement strand
AACTGCAGGACAACTTGGAAGCTTAGCAATCAAAGGGGTTCTCGAAGATTCAAAAATCTTATCCGATCTAATCGATGAGGTAATTATGGGTAATGTTTTAACAGCTGGAATGGGACAAGCCCCGGCAAGACAAGCGGCGCTTTTTGCTGGCTTGCCGGAGAAAACAGAATGTATGACTATAAATAAAGTCTGTGGTAGTGGATTAAAAGCCGTAATGCTGGCAGCACAAGCCATTCAAACAGACAATGCAGAAATAATAATAGCAGGTGGTCAGGAAAGCATGAGCAATACACCTTATATTCTTGATAAAGCCAGGAATGGATATCGTTTAGGAAATGGTGAAGTTATTGATTCAATGGTGAAAGACGGGTTATGGGATGTTTATAATAATATCCATATGGGAAATTGTGCTGAAGCCTGTGCAAAAGAGTTCAAGTTCACTCGAGAAGAGTTAGATGAGTTTGCGATTAATTCCTACAAAAAAGCCCTCGAGGCTCAAAAAAGTGGAAGGTTTAAAGAGGAAATAATTGATGTAAAAGTTAAAGCCGGAAGGGAAGAGGTTGTTGTAAACATAGATGAAGAGCCTGGTAAAGTTAAGTTTGATAAAATTCCTTCCCTTAAACCTGTATTTGATAAGAATGGTGTGGTAACAGCAGCTAATGCATCCAGTATTAACGATGGAGCTGCGGCTCTGTTGATAATGAGCGAAGAAAAAGCAAAAGAACTCGGCTTGAAACCGCTTGTAGAAATTATTGCTCAATCTTCCGCTGCAAAAGCTCCGATGCAGTTTACAACGGCTCCGGCAGATTCGATCAATAAAGTTTTGAAGAAATCGAATTTAAAACTATCTGATATCGATTTGTTCGAGATAAATGAAGCTTTCGCTGTGGTGTCATTAGCTAATAATAAGCTTCTTGGACTTGATACAAGTAAAGTAAATGTAAATGGTGGTGCTGTTGCTCTCGGTCACCCAATTGGAGCCAGCGGAGCACGAGTGCTTGTAACTCTGATTCATGAAATGAAGAAGAGAAATTCAAAATACGGGCTTGCATCTCTTTGTATCGGTGGGGGAGAAGCGGCAGCATTAATTGTTAAAAACTATAACTAGAAGGTGCTTAAAATGGATATTAAAAAAGTTGCAGTAGTTGGTGGTGGAACAATGGGTAATGGCATTGCCCATGTTTTTGCTCTAAACAACTTCAGTGTTCATTTAGTTGAAGTTACTGAGGAATTGGCTAACAAGTCTTTTGATATGATTACTAAGAATCTTGATCGTCAGGTGAAGAAGGAAGTAATTAAGGAAGAAGAAAAACAGAATGCAATCAAAAGTATTAATAAGACAGTTGGACTGGATAAAGTGCCTGGTGATGTTGATTTAGTTATAGAAGCCGTATTCGAGGATAAAGCTACTAAACTATCTATTTTTAATAAGTTAAACTCAGTAGTTAAGTCCGATACTATCTTTGCGAGTAATACTTCCTCGATCTCGATTACTGAATTATCTTCCACAACCCGGCCCGATAAATTTATTGGTATGCACTTTATGAATCCTGTACCGATGATGAAGCTTGTTGAGATAATCCGAGGTTATTCAACAAGTGATGAAACCTATCAGACCATAAAATCCCTTGCTGAAAAATTGGGCAAAGTTCCGGTCGAAGTATTTGATTATCCCGGCTTCATATCGAACCGTGTTTTAATGCCCATGATAAATGAAGCAATTTTTGCTTTGATGGAAGGAGTTGCATCAGCTCAGGATATTGATACCGTCATGAAACTCGGAATGAATCATCCGATGGGTCCATTGACATTAGCTGATTTTATTGGACTTGATGTTTGTCTTGCCATCATGGAAGTTCTCCACAACGGGTATAATGATTCAAAATACAGACCTTGTCCATTATTAAAGAAGATGGTAGCAGCAAAGAAACTTGGCAGAAAAACCGGTGAAGGATTCTTTAAATATGATAAGTGATTTTAAGCAAGTATAATTTGGATCAAGAGAAAAAAAAGTCATCACTAAAAAGATTCTTATGGGCAAAGACTATAAGAGAATTTATTCAAAAGCAACTGAAGAAAGTAGCTTTGCCCGATTATCTCAGTTTTACAATCTACGCCATAATTATTGGCGTATTTGCTGGATTAGCTGCTGTTCTTTTTCACAATTCAATTGACTTTTTTAATAAAATCTTTTTCGAACAAACTGCTGAAGGACTTTTTTTTCTTGGAGCTGCTGCTGTAATAGTCCTACCAGCAATTGGAATGCTCATTCAAGCCTTGATGATTAAAATGGCTCCTGATATTGCTGAGAAAAAAGGAGTCTCCGAAGTAATTAAATCTGTCGCTTTGCGTGGTGGATATATACCTTTAAAAACAACAATATTTCATTTCTTTGCACCCGTCATTTGTATTGGGTCTGGTGGAACAGTTGGACCTGAAGGACCCGCAGCTCAATTAGGAGGTGGAGTTTCAAGTAAAGTTTGTCAAGTGATCGGTTTATCGGATACAAGAAGAAGAGTATTCACCGCTGCAGGTTCAGGTGCCGCTATAGCCGCAATATTCAACACACCACTAGGAGGTGTTTTCTTTGCGATTGAACTAATATTATTAAATGATTTCAGTGCACCTACATTATCGGCAATTATACTTGCCTCAGTAACTGCAAGCACAATTTCAAGAGAGTTACTCGGTAACGAATCTGTATTTGCATTTATCTCTCCCGAGGCTGGCAGCTACCATTATCTCTATATGTATGCTATTCTTGGTATAGTTGCCGGGCTTGCTTCAGTTTTATATCTAAGATATACAAGCGCAACGAGTCATATTATTAAAAAGAAAATTTTATCAAAAGGAATTCCTCAATGGTTATTAATGATTATTGTTGGACTTCTTGTTGGAGTTAGTGGATTTTTCTTTAAGGACATTTTTGGTGTCGGATATTCTGCTATTAATAACATATTGGCTGGAAAACTTATTTGGAAGGTTGTACTGATTTTATTTGCTCTAAAATTTATACTTGTCCCGCTTGTTATAAATTCAGGTGGTTTCGGTGGAATGTTTGCTCCATCACTATTTATGGGTGCCTGTCTTGGTTATTTATTTTCTTTCTCTGCAAATAATCTATTAGGATTAGAATTAGATACAACTACCTATATACTTGTTGGTATGGGAGCTATGCTTGGAGGAATAAATACAATACCAATAACTGCTATATTAATAATCTTTGAAATGACACAGGAATACAGTTTCATTTTACCTTTGATGCTGGCTGTGATTGTTAGTACCACCATAAGCAGATTGGTTCGCAAAAGTTCCGTGCACGTTCAGCATCTTGAAGAACAAGGTTACCAGATATCAGAAGGACGAGAATCGAATATTTTAAAATCAATTTTTATTAATGATGTTGAGCTAAATCCTATAAATACTGTTCATGAGAATACAAAACTTCCTGAGTTAGTTGAAAAGATGATTAAGAATCCAAGTAATTCATTTTATACTGTTAATGATGATTGGCAAATCACAGGTGTAATAACTGAAGTTGAACTCAGACCAATAATGACCGAGTATGAAAATATCAAAGATTTTTTAGTTGCAAATGATATTGCAAATCCAAATGTAACATTTACCAAACCCAATGATGACCTTGATTATGTATTAAGATTATTCAGCAAGTCGAGTGTCGACAGTATCCCGGTTATTTCTGGCGATGAAAAGCAGAAGATTCTGGGAGCAATCAGTCGCCAGGAGGTTTTATTAATCTATAATCATGAATCATTGAAGCTTAACTTGGCCGAAGGTTTTTCGAACGAGCTTAAGACAATTGCTAATTCAGGTTCTTCCAAAGTTGCCGCAGGTTATTCTATAGCCGAGGTAAATGCAGCAACTGAACTAATCGGTAAAAGTTTATCTGAACTTAAAATAAGAAGTAACTATGGCTTAGAAGTTTTGATGATCAAACATCCACACGAAATGTTTGATGAATCTGAGGAAAAAGATTTAATTATAAGCGCTGATCCGAATTATAAACTGAAATGGGGAGATAAATTAGTGGTCTTTGGAAGGGATGAAAATATTGAAAGATTCAAATAAGTCTAAAAGAATTGTCCGATAATGTATATTATGTAAACTATGAGACACCCTTTTTAGGCAATCCCTATGAGCTTCAAATAAATATAAGCTGCTATAATTACCAGCAATAACCAAATCATCGGACTCTTTTTCTTTCTGTTCATTTTCATCTGTCTTCTGAACCCAAGCTTACGTTTTAACTTTTCATCTTTATCTTCTTCAGGTTTATAGAAGCGTGGAGTATAATCAAAGATTCTATGTGAGGTTTTCTTAAAAAACATAACTATTCATCATCATTATTCCTGAATAAAGCATCAACAAATAATTGAGGATTGAATGTTTGCAGATCGTCTAATTTCTCACCAACACCGATATATTTAACAGCTATTTTATTAGTCTCACAAATCTGGAATATTGTACCGCCTTTAGCGGTACCATCAAGTTTTGTGATTACTAGACCTGAGAGTTTTGTAACCTTAGAAAATTCATCTGCCTGAACGATTGCATTTTGACCAAGAGTCGCATCAAGAACGAGGTATGTATCGTGTGGAGCACCAGGGAGCACTTTGCTGATTGCTTTATTAATTTTGTTCAATTCGTTCATTAAGTTAACTTTACTATGAAGTCTACCGGCTGTGTCAATCAGAACAATATCGAAGTCACCATCAATTGATTTTTTAACTGTTTCAAAAGCAACTGAAGAAGGATCTGTTCCTTGTTTGTGCTGAATGATTTCAACTCCTGCACGCTGTGCCCAAATTTCTAGTTGCTCATTTGCAGCAGCACGAAAAGTATCTGCAGCACCGACGATAACTTTATTCCCGGCTTTTTTAAAGTTACTTGCTAATTTCCCAATTGTGGTGGTCTTCCCTACTCCATTAACACCAACGATAAGAATGACATACGGTTTGATCTTATTATTAATATCATCTGAAGCAATTGTCTTTTGTCCAGTATCAAGAACTTTCAGCAATTCATTTTTTAGTAGTTCAATAATGTTAGCGAGTGTTCGACCTTTTTCAGTCTTTAAATTGATTCTCAGATTGTTGATAATTTTTTCAGATAGATTTGCGCTCATATCTGAAGAGATGAGGATTTCTTCAAGTTCATTTAGAGTATTATCATCAATTACCGCTTTGCCTGAAAATGTTTCGGTAATCTTTGTTACGAGCTTATCACGGGTTTTGCTTAAGCCTTCTTTAAGCCGATTCAGATTTATATTGTCAAAGAATTTCATTGTGTTTTTTTAGATAAAACCTTTGCAGCTTTAATTAAGTAATTGGCAAATGAAGCAAATATCAGAACGATGCTAAGGTAATAGAGAATCAGATATGGCAGCGACTTACTATCTACATTCAGTAAAATCATCAGGAGCACAAAGGCAATGGCCATTACAGTTGCTTTACCAATGTAATCAGATGGTAGAACTTTACCAATTTTCTTTGCAACTATTAAACCACCTATCAGGATCAA
>JACZKK010000144.1 GCA_014860115.1 Ignavibacteriaceae bacterium | reverse complement strand
ACAGGAACTGGATTAACCGGCTTCCTTGCAGGTCACAGGAACAGAATTGCAAGAACAGTTGACGGTGGTTCAACGTGGACACCAGTTTATGATCCGGGTGGAACAAATCAACTTTGGGCAATTGATTTTGATAATTCATTTGTTAACGGACTTGCCTGCGGTGCTACAAGTACGGTTTTAAGAACTACAAATAGCGGAGATACGTGGATACCGGTTGCAGGACTACCTACAGGAATAACTTTTTATTCAGTGAGATTTGGTGCAGATAATGCTGCTTACCTTTCCGGAAGCAGTGGATACTTCTTTAAATCGACAGACGGCGGTGCAACATGGAATGAACTCGGGTATAGATTTACGAGCAGCAGAATTAGGGATGTAAGTTTTGCAGATACACTGAACGGATATGTTGTTGGTACTGGATTCGTTGCGAGAACAACCGACGGCGGATTTATTTGGATGACACAGGTTTCTCCATACACAGGTGATGTAAATGAAGTTGTTGCTCCTTCGCCGAACCATGCGATTGCCGGATGCGATGCAGGAAACGTAATCGTTACAACTGACGGAGGTAACAACTGGAATTTAATTGCAACAGGAATCACAGGGACAAATTCGGATATACTCGCAATTGATTTTGTTGATGATAATTATGGAATCGTAGCTGCTTATAACGGAACCGTTGCGAATACGACTAATGGCGGATTCAATTGGAATATTATTTCAACTATCACAGGATACAATCCTTGGGATATGGATATGGTCGATTCACTATACGGATGGGTTTCAGGAACAGGTGAGAGAATTTCCCGCACAACTGATGGCGGAGTTACCTGGCAGCAGCAGCTTGCAGTTGGTGGATTGGGTACATATGGAATTTCATTTATTGATCGTGACCGTGGAATTGCTGGTGGTACTGGTGGAAATACTTATTACACTACCGATGGTGGAGCAAATTGGCAATCTGCATTGATTCCTCCCGGAAATACCGTTTGGGGAATTCACTTTGTTGAATCACCTGTACTTGGAACTCTTGGAATGACAGCTTGTGCAAGTGGTTACGTTTACATCAGCACAGATGGCGGTGCTAGCTGGGCTCTTGAACCACGTTATACAATCTCCACATTTGATGATATTTATATGACCGATGCTGCACACGCATGGATTGTCGGGAACAGTGGAGTAATTCTAAAATATACTGAACCGGATAATATTCCTGTTGAGCTAACAAACTTTACGGCAAATGTTCAGCAAAATAAAGTTACACTTGTTTGGTCAACAGCAACAGAAACAAATAATCAAGGATTTGAGATTCTGCGCTCAACTCAGAATGACAGCGAGTGGAGAGAAATTGGATTTGTACCAGGAAGAGGGACGACTACTGAAATATCTTCATATTCATATATTGATGAGAACTTAAATCCCGGAAGATATAACTACAGATTAAAGCAGATTGATTTCGATGGCACATATAAATACTATGATCTTGAAGAGACTGTTGAGATAAGTTCTCCGTTTGGATTCGAACTTGCGCAAAATTATCCAAATCCATTTAATCCATATACGACTATTGGATTTTCCATTCCACTGAAAGGATTAGTCACACTAAAAATATTTGATATTCTTGGGAATGAAGTAAGAACTTTACTTGATGAAGAAATGGAAGCAGGATATCATCAGGTTGAATTCGAAGCTACTAGTCATTCCGGCTTTGTCCGGAATCTAACAAGTGGAATTTATTTTTATAAACTGCAATCTGGGAAATTTTCAGAAACTAAAAAGATGATTTTGTTGAAATGATATCTGAAGTGTAAATGAAAAGTATTTTATATTTGAATTCTCTATAAAGGAGGAAAGTATGATCAAGCGAGTGATTCTAATTCTTTATGCTGTGATAGAGTTTCTTATCTTTAATGATGCAATATATGGTCAGGTATTTGAATTCCTTGATGATTTCGAGTCGTATGTACCTGATCAGCAGTTGGTTTGTCAGAATCCAACAGACTGGACAACTTGGAGTAATTTACCTTGCGATCCTGTTGAAGATCCAATTCTTTCAACAAATTATAGTGTGACGGGAACAAAATCTTTAAGAATCATTCACAATAATGATCTTGTAAAACCGTTCGGTTCTCATTCAATAGGATATTACTATATAACCTTCTGGTTTTATATTCCATCGGGTAAAGCCGGATACTTTAATACGCTCGCTGTTTTTAATGGAGTCAATTCTAACTGGGCGATGGAGTGTTACTTTGATGCAGGAGGTGCCGGAAGATTATTTGGAGGGTCGCCGCCGGTGAATTTTAATTGGATGGAGAATGAATGGCAATTTATAGAATTGGTAGTTAATCTT
>JACZKK010000143.1 GCA_014860115.1 Ignavibacteriaceae bacterium | reverse complement strand
ATAAAAAGGGCGAGTCACTGACTCGCCTCTACTAACTTCTAGCTTCTTACTTTTAACTTTTTTCTTCTTACTTGATTAAAACCATCTTCCTCGTCTCAACAAAATCTACTGCCTTCAACTGATAAAAATAAATCCCGCTTGTAAGCGCAGAACCATTGAACTCAATCTCATACTCACCGGCAGGTTTTTCTTCGTTAACGAGTGTTGCAATTTCTCTACCCAATAAATCATATACTTTAAGTGTTACAAATTGCCTACTGCTTATTGTGTATTGCATACTGGTTGTCGGGTTAAACGGGTTGGGGTAGTTTTGTGAAAGTGAGAACTTATTAACGAATGGAATTTCTACTTCCACAATTTGTGAATACTCGAAAGTACCGTCGTAATCAATTTGTTTTAGTTTGTATTGATACTTGCCGGGTGTAACATCGCTATCTATAAAAGAGTAATTCTGTGTTTCTGTTGTTGTTCCGTGTCCAGGAACGAAACCTATTTTATTCCAGTCGTTGTTGTCATTCTGAGTCCCGCTATTTACGGGATAAACTCCGCGAAGAATCTCAAAACCTGAGTTGTTTGTTTCTGTTGCGGTTGACCAGTTAAGTTCTATTTTATCCTCATACACTTCTGCTATGAATAAAGTAAGTTCAACAGGAACACCACCATTGTATGAATGAAGAATAATTTCAAAACTGCCTGCTATCCAAAGTTCATCCGTCTCGCAATGTGCAATTGAATGTAATTCATTATAGATATCATCCTCCTGTATCATCCAGCTATTGCCTCCATCCGTTGTATACCAAATCTGTCCATATCTTCCAACGACCCAACCTGTATTTTCGTTTTTGAAATAAACATCGTTAAAAACGTAATCAGGATTATCAAGTTGAAGTAACCATGAATTACCTCCATCAGTTGTCTTCAATATGCTTCCTGCATCATCAACAAGCCAACCTAAATCTTCATTAAAAAAGAATAGAGAGCTAAAAAAATGTGTACCCGGAACAGATAATGGTTGCCAGTTCAAACCACCATTTGTAGTTTTAATTAGTGTAGTGTATGAGCCTGCTGCCCAGCCATCATTAACATTAAGGAAAAAAATTGTATAAAACCGGCGGGTTGTTCCAGAATTAAGTTGAAACCAATTATTGCCACCATTTGTTGTCTTTAATACAATCCCATTATTTCCTGCTGCCCAGCCAGTATCACTATTGATGAAGTAAATTGATCTCAGTGGAGTTGATATACCACTATTTTGCTGTGCCCAACTGTTTCCACCATCTGACGAATGTATTATTTCCCCATCATAACCGGAAGCCCAAATATTTTGTGAATTGGGGAACGAGACCGAATTTAATGACCAAGAAGAAGAGCTATTTATGAATGATACCCAATTTTGTCCTCCGTTTGATGTTATAATTATTTTTCCTCCCAAACCTACAGCAACCCCATTATTCTGATCGGCAAAGTCTATAGAATACATGTCCAGATTTTCTTCACCAGAGATTGGAATCCACTCTTGACCAGCATTAGTAGTCTTAATTATGGTACCTAAAGAACCGACGACCCAACAATTATTTTGTCCAATTAAAGAAATTGAATATAAATTTTCATCAATACCCGAAGATAAACTCGACCAGTTAGAGCCACCATTTGATGTTTTAAAAATATTCCCCTCAACTCCCACTGCATAACCGACTAAGGTATTTGCGAACTTGATATCACTACATCTGATACCAACCAGGAGTGTATCCCAAGTTGTACCACTATCAGTTGTTTTCCAAAAGTAACCTCCGTTTCCAGATAACGCACCATCTGAACCAACTGCATATCCGTTTACATCATCAAAGAAATAAGTTGATTGTATATCTGGTATATTTAATTGAGGAAATACCTCCCAAAATATTCCCCCATTAGTTGTTCTGAGAACTACAGCTGTATAAGTATTGAAGTCTTGAGCAATTGCCCAACCTGATTGTTCATTTAAAAAAAACAATGAACTTATACTGTAATCCGAATTAGAAAACTGATATGTCCAATTACTTCCTCCATTGGTAGTTTTATAAATATATCCTTGACCTGAAAGCCATCCAACACTGCTATTGATGAAATACAAATCCCAATATTTATAATCCTCCAAATCAGCGACTAATGACCAAGATTCACCAGAATCAACTGTTTTAAAAATGTTTCCATAGTAAAAATCCAAAATCCAGCCAGTGTTTTCATTAATAAATTCAACATCTACTAAGTAAGAATACTGACCCACATCTTTCATTATCCATGTATTCCCACCATCAGTCGTCTTTAAAATCATTGATTCATCACCAACTGCGAAACCAATTGTCGTATTTATAAATTCAACAGAGAGCAAACTATTTCCCGGAGGTAATGGATTCTGCCACTCCCACTGAGCAGATATAGTAATCGAAAGAATAATAACCAGGAGAGATATTTTAAGGGCTCGCATTTTACGCTCCATTAAATGTTAAACTCACCAGAAACTTAAGAAAATAAAACGTGAAAGTCACTTCTTTTCAAGAGTAAGAGTAGGAGTAAGATTAAGAGTAAGAAAATCCCAATGTCCGATCTTTCTCGTACTCTTGCTCTTAATCCTGCCTACCGGCAGGCAGGCATACTCTGTGCTTCACTACCTTGTATTTCACTCATCAATCAATTAATTTGACGCCTCGATTTCTGACAAAAACATTCAGCAAAATTCATCTTTTAAGCAGAATTCTAACATTATTTATATGATAACTAAGGAAATTTATGGCTAAGGATTATAAACGAAATCCTGAAATTGAAGAAATAGAAACCAGCGAGTGGCTTTACTCGCTCGATTATGTTTTTGAACACGGCGGACCTGAAAGAGTAAGAGAGTTACTTCAGCAATTGCAGATACGTGCTCACAAAGCTGGCGTGCAAATTCCTTTCTCGGCAAACACTCCGTACATAAATACAATCCCGAGAGAAAAGCAGCCGCCTTTCCCCGGCAACCGTGAAATAGAAAGAAGAATAAAATCACTCATCCGATGGAATGCAATGGCGATGGTTGTGAATGCAAACAAGATGGAAGAAGGAATCGGCGGACACATTTCAACTTATGCAAGCGCTGCAACTTTGTATGAGATTGGCTTCAATCATTTCTTCAGAGGAAAAGGCGAAGGCTACGACGGCGACCAGATTTATTTCCAGGGACACGCATCACCGGGAATTTATGCACGTGCTTTTCTTGAAGGAAGAATTTCAAAAGAGAAAATAAAAAATTTCAGACGAGAATTTGCAAAAGGCGGCGGACTCTCTTCTTATCCTCATCCGTGGTTAATGCCTGAGTTCTGGGAATTTCCAACTGTGTCAATGGGACTCGGACCAATTATGGCAATTTACCAGGCAAGATTCAATCGTTATCTTGAAGACCGCGGTTTGAAGAGAGATACTGGAAGCAAAGTCTGGGCATTTCTTGGTGATGGAGAAACGGATGAGCCGGAAACTCTCGGTGCAATTACTCTCGCATCAAGAGAGCAGCTTGATAATTTAATTTTTGTAATCAACTGTAATTTGCAAAGACTTGACGGACCAGTCCGCGGTAACGGAAAAATTATTCAGGAACTTGAAGCAGCTTTCCGTGGTGCAGGCTGGAATGTGATTAAAGTTATTTGGGGTGAAGACTGGGATCCGCTTCTTGAAATGGATAAAGATGGAAAACTTATCAAGCGAATGGGTGAAGTAGTTGATGGTCAGTATCAGAAATATACTGTCGAAGGCGGTGCTTACATCCGTGAACATTTTTTTGGTGTTGATGAAGAGCTGAAAGATATGGTTGAAAGTATGTCGGATGATGAATTAAGAAAGATGAAAAGAGGCGGACACGATCCAGAAAAAGTTTATGCTGCTTTCAGTGCGGCAGTGAATCATAAAGGAGCTCCGACAGTTATTCTTGCAAAGACAATAAAGGGTTACGGACTTGGTGAAAGCGGCGAAGGAAAGAACATCTCTCATCAGCAGAAAAAGTTGAACGAAGATGAGATGAAAGAATTCCGTGCACGTTTTGGTATTCCAATTTCCGATGAACAAATTCATAACGATCCTTTTTTCAAACCGGATGAAGATAGTGCTGAAATAAAATATCTTAAAGAAAAAAGAAAAGCGTTGGGCGGTTATGTTCCTTCAAGAAAAACAAATCTAAAGCCGATTAAAACTCCGGATGAATCTCTCTTTGAAGAATTTTATAAAGGGACAGAAGGAAGAGAAGTTTCAACTACGATGGTGTTTGTGAGAATTCTTGCTAAGCTTTTAAAAGATGCTGAGATTGGAAAAAATATTGTCCCGATTGTTCCTGATGAAGCTAGAACTTTTGGAATGGAGTCATTGTTCAGACAGGTTGGAATTTATGCACATGCAGGGCAGTTGTATGAACCTGTTGACAGAGACAGCCTTCTTTATTACAAGGAAATTAAAAACGGACAGATACTCGAAGAAGGAATTACTGAAGCTGGCTCGATGTCATCCTTCATTGCTGCTGGAACTGCTTATGCAACTCACGGAATAAATATGATTCCGTTTTTCATTTACTATTCGATGTTTGGGTTGCAAAGAGTCGGAGATCTTGCCTGGGCTGCCGGTGATATCGGTGCAAAAGGATTTTTAATCGGTGGAACTGCTGGAAGAACAACGCTTAATGGCGAAGGACTTCAGCATCAGGATGGACATAGTCATCTGCTTGCATACGCAATTCCGAATATGGTTGCTTACGATCCAGCTTTTGCTTTTGAACTTGCAGTTATCGTCCGCGATGGAATAAAAAGAATGTTTGAAGACCAGGAAAACATTTATTACTACATAACGGTGATGAATGAAAACTACGCAATGCCTGAAATGCCGAAAGGCGCGAAGGAAGGCATACTCAAAGGAATGTATAAGTTCAAATCTTCAAAAATGAAAGATGCAAAACTGAAAGCACAGCTTTTTGGAAGTGGAACAATAATAAATCAAGTGCTGGAGGCTCAGAAAATTCTTGAGAAAGATTACAAAGTTTCTGCTGATGTCTGGAGCGTTACAAGCTACAAAGAATTGCGTAGAGAAGCTCTCGATGTTGAAAGATGGAATATGCTGAATCCTGATAAGAAGCAGAAGACCTCATACATCACACAAACTCTTTCAAAAGAAGAGGGTGTTTTTGTAGCAGCATCAGATTATGTTAAGGCACTTCCTGATTCTATTTCAAAATGGTTTCCCGGAACTCTTCATTCTTTAGGAACAGATGGTTACGGAAGAAGTGGTGCAAGAAAAGCTCTCAGAGATTTCTTTGAAGTTGATTACCGGCATATTATTTATACAACGCTTGGTGCACTTGCAAAAGAAGGAAAGATAAAAGTAACAGTTCTCGAAAAAGCAAAAAAAGATCTTGAGATTAAACCGGATAAATTAAATCCGATGATTTCATAGCCAGGATTAAATAGCCACGAGCTTTAGCTCGTGGTGCGAAAAGCCAAAACAAAAATTGGCTTTAGCCAAAAATGATTGGTCTAAAGCCCAAAATTTTTAATTACTCATTTTTCCCCGACCTAAAGGTCGGGGCTATTTTGATTGAAATAAAAAACTTAAAACGAAATAATGGCAACAGAATTTAAACTACCTGAACTTGGCGAAAATATTGAATCGGCAGACATTGTAAACGTTCTTGTCAAAGTTGGCGATGTAATTGAGAAAGAACAATCAATCATCGAAATTGAAACCGACAAGGCAACAATTGAAGTCCCATCAAATGTTTCCGGAAAGATTACTGAAGTGCTCGTGAAGCAAGGCAATTCAGTTAAAGTTGGACAGACAATTATTAAAGTTGACGAAGGTGGAATAACAGAGGCGAAGGCTGAAGTGAAGTCGGAGGCAAAGAAAGAATCGAAGGCAGAGACCAAGGCTGAGGTGGAGGTAGAAACAAAGAAAGAAGAGATAAAATCAGAAACTAAAAAGGAAGTTAAAGAAACTGTCCAATCTGGTCCCGGACAAATTGTTGAGTTTAAAGTTCCGGATCTTGGTGAGAATATTGAATCAGCAGATGTAATTAATGTTCTTGTGAAAGTTGGAGATTCAATTGCAAAAGATCAGGGCGTGATAGAAATTGAAACAGACAAAGCTACAATCGAAGTCCCCTCCTCAGTTCAAGGTAAAGTTGTTGAAGTGAATGTTAAGACCGGTGATAAAGTAAAAGTAGGTAATGTTCTCATAAAAGTTGAATCATCTGCTTCAACTCAATCAATCAAAAAAGAGCCCGCAAAAGTAAAAGAAGAACCAGTCAAGAAAGAAACTCCTGCAACAACTGAAATTCCAAAAGGTGAAGTAAGTGAATTGAAAGTCGGTGAACGTGATGATCAACCTCCGATACTTCGTGGTTCGGCACCTGCCGCACCATCTGTAAGAAGAATTGCAAGAGAACTTGGTGTTGATATAAACAAAGTTCCAGGCTCAGGTGAGAGCGGAAGAATTTCGATGGATGATGTTAAAGCTTATGTAAAAAATATTATGCAGGGTAAAGGTGAAGCAGTTGGAATCGGAATAAAGAAAGAAGCTTTACCTGATTTTACGAAGTACGGAAAAGTTGAACGAGTTGCGATGAACAAAATTCGAGAGAAAACAGCAACTCATTTGAGCTATGCCTGGTCGGTCATTCCTCACGTCACACAGTTTGATAAAACTGATATTACTGAATTCGAAAAAGACAGGAAAGAACTCAGTAAAAAAGTTGAAGAGCACGGTGCAAAACTCACTGTAACCGGCATCCTCATTAAAATAATTGCAGAAGGAATGAAAAAGTTTCCACAGTTCAACAGCAGCATTGATATGGACAAGATGGAAGTCATCTACAAAAAATATATCAACATTGGAGTTGCAGTTGATACTGAATACGGTCTGCTTGTTCCAGTGATAAAAAATGCAGATAAGAAAAATTTGATAGATATTTCAGTTGAGCTTAATACGCTTGCTGAAAAAGCACGAAACAAGAAATTGTCTCTGGAGGAAATGCAGGGCGGATGTTTTACGATTACAAATCTTGGTGGAATCGGCGGAACATATTTTACTCCGATTGTCAATACTCCCGAAGTAGCAATTCTTGGAGTATCGCGTGGAAATTATGAACCCGTTTACAACAAAGAAGGAAAATTTGAACCAAGATTAATGCTTCCGCTTTCACTTTCGTACGATCATAGAATTATTGATGGTGCAGATGCAATAAGGTTTTTAAGATGGGTTTGTGAAGCGCTTGAAGAACCGTTGAAGATTTTTATGTGAGTTAAATTAATTTTAATAGAACGCTGATGACGCAGAGTTTTAAGATCAGCGCAGATCAGTCAAAATCAGTTTAATCTGTGTTCTATTTCTTAATAGAGAGTAAAATGAGTGAACAATTAAAAATATGCGTAATCGGTGCCGGACCCGGCGGATACGCTGCAGCATTTCTCGCAGCTGATCTCGGAATGAATGTTACTTTAATTGATAAGGAAAAAAATCCCGGCGGAGTTTGTCTTTATAGAGGATGTATTCCTTCCAAAGCATTACTTCATGTTGCCAAACTTCTTAGCGAGACTGAAGAAGCAAAAAACTGGGGAATAGAATTTCAGAAACCAAAAATTGATCTGGATAAACTTCGCGATTGGAAAAACAAAGTTGTTGATAAGCTCACAAGCGGAGTTGGTTCAGTCGCGAAATTCCGGAAAGTAAACTTCATCCAGGGAACAGCTGCTTTTAAGAATTCTAATACATTGACAGTTGAAAAGAAGGACGGCAAAAAAGAAGAGCTTCAGTTTGATAAAATTATAATCGCAACCGGATCGAGAATTACTACAATTCCTTCTCTCGATATGAGGAGTAGCAGATTGTTAAACTCAACTTCCGCACTTGACCTGCCTGCAATTCCAAAATCACTTCTCGTAATTGGAGGAGGATACATTGGATTAGAGCTTGGTTCTGTTTATCAGGCACTTGGTTCTAAAGTTTCAGTTGTGGAAATGCTTGATGGATTACTTCCCGGTGCAGATCGTGATCTTGTTTCTCATCTTTCAAAAAGATTAAAAGAAAAATTTGATAGCATTATGCTTAATTCAAAAGTTGTTGAGATGAAGGAAGTGAAAGATGGTATTCAGGTTAAGATACAGGATAGTGAAGGAAAATCTTCCGAGAATATTTACGATTATGTTTTGATGTCAATCGGCAGGAGACCTGATACATCAGGACTTGATTTAGAAACCACAAAAGTAAAAGTAAATGAGCGCGGCTGGATAAAAGTGAATAACCAGATGAAAACAGATGATCCGGATATTTACGCAATTGGTGATATTGTTGGTGAACCTATGCTTGCACATAAAGCTTCTCACGAAGGAAGAGTTGCAGTTGAAGTAATTGCCGGACACAAATCAGCATTTGAACCACTGGCAATTCCTGCTGTTGTTTTCACTGATCCTGAAATTGCATGGGCTGGATTGACAGAGAATCAGGCTAAAGAGAAAAAGATTAATTATGAGGTAGCAAAATTTCCCTGGGCCGCATCCGGCAGAGCTGTTACGTTAGATAGAAACGATGGTGTAACAAAAATATTAGTTGAGCCTTCTACTCAAAGAATTTTAGGAATTGGAATCTGCGGTCCCGGTGCTGGTGAACTTATCGCTGAAGGTGTTCTCGCAATTGAAATGGGTGCAAACCTAACAGATTTGAAATTGACAATTCATCCTCACCCTACTTTATCTGAAACACTTATGGAAGCGGCTGAAGTTTTCTTCGGGCAGAGCACTCACGTTTACAGGCCAAAAAGGGTTAGGTTATAATTGGAACTCATCCCTACCCTTCTCTTAAAAGAGAAGGGATTATTGACTGAGAATCACAACAAAATATATTCTGACAGAAAATTCAATAAAAGGTATTATTTTGAATGTAATTCTCTCTCTTTATAAGAGAGAGATACAGAGAGAGTTATCTAATTTGGCTACCCAATCGCATTGTTTAAGTAAGCTTGTTTCGATAATTTTAACTCTTAATAATTAGAATTTAAAAAAGACAAAAGAACACTTTATGACAAAACCGCAGATTTGGGTCGCAGCATTTTTAGCAGCTTTTATTTTACTCTTTATTCTTCAGAAAGCAACAAAAAAAGAAGAAGCCTCTCATGATTTATCCTCACAAATGAACAACCCAATGACGGAACAGAGTACAACTGAATTATCCGGTCAGCAGCTTATTAGCAATTTTGGATGCACAAATTGTCATGGTAGCGATCTTGCAGGAACGAATTTAGCTCCAGCCTTAAATAATTTAACTCAATACTGGGGGAAGGAAAGTCTACTTTCATATCTAAGGAATCCGAATGATTATATGAATCAAAAGCGATTTCATGAATACAAGGAAAAATATCGCGGACAGATAATGCCATCATATGGAAATAAAGATATTAAGGACCTTGGTAAAATTGTTGACTACCTCCTTGAAAGATAGCCAAACTTTTAAAAAACTCAGATTGAATTTTAACCATCAATATTAATTGTAATTCTGGTAAATCCGGCAATTGCCGGAGAAGATCCGGAATCCAAGCATTGTTTTTCTGGATTCCGTGTCAAGCACGGAATGACAACAACATTCTTTTAATCATCGCAACTTTCTAAAAACTGTTTTTTTTTAATCAATTTTATCTTTTCTTAATCGTCTCTTATCATTGGAAAAATATTTGATTTGCTTCTGGATTATATTTTAAATAGTTTTGAGCATATGCTCATAACATATTTATAAGAAATAATGCCAAGACCAAGAAAACATAGAAGAATCTGCTGCAATCCATCAGCATATTATTTTAAACCTCGAGGAATTCCAATGAATGAATTACAGGAAATAGTTCTCGATCATGATGAACTGGAATCATTGAGGCTTGCTGACCTTCTTGCCTATTCTCACGAAAAAGCAGCAAAGGAAATGAAAATTTCCAGGGCTACTTTCGGACGGATTGTGGAAGCTGCACGGAAAAAAGTTACTGACGGAATCTTAAACGGAAAGGCTATCAGGATAAATGATAACCATTAATAAAATATTTAAAAAATTTCTACTAAAATATGGAGATAAACAATGAACAACCCGACAAACACATTCAAAGGAAAAATAGCAATTGCAACAAACGACCAGCATAGAGTTACAGGACACATCGGTAGGTGCAGAACTTTTATGGTTTATGAAATTGATGGAGAGAAAATCGTTAATAAAGAATTGCGAGAGAATTCTTTCACAAACCACAGAAGAGGCGGAGAGCATCATCAGCATCATGGAGAAGGCGGTGAACACAGACACACTCACCTGATTGAAGGATTAAAGGATTGTAAGTATTTAATATCAAGTGGAGGAGGCTGGCGAGTTGTAGAGGATTTAAAGCAGCACAATATTTCAACTCTCTTTACTGATATCGAAATGATTGACGATGCTGTAAATCAATTCATAAAGGGTGAACTTAAAAATGAAACTGATTTAGTCTGCGATCATAGTGATCATTAAAAAAACTTTCATCTGTTTACTAAAAGAAAGAAGGAAGTAATGGAAAATCTAGTTAAGATAGGAATCATAATCTGCGACAGATACAAAGACTGTGCAGGTGGTAAATGCTTCAGAGCAATTAAGGAAAGAGCCGGAGCATTTGATATTTATGAAGACAAAGAAATTGAAGTAGTTGGATATACAAGCTGCGGTGGTTGTCCCGGAGGAAACATTGAATACGCTCCGGAAGAAATGAAAAAGAACGGAGCTGAAGTAATTCACTTTGCGACGGGAATGTTAGTGGGTTATCCGCCTTGCCCAAGTATTAATTATTTCAAAAAATTTATAGAAACAAAATTTGGGTTGAAAGTAATAGTTGGCTCTCATCCGATACCGGAGAAATATTTAATTACTCATACTGCATTGAATACCTGGAATACACTGGAATGGAAGGAACTCATCAAACCAATATTAGCTGATGAAGAAATACGATTGGCTTACAATTAAAATTAAATCTGAGGTAAATATGAAACACGTTACAAATATCTATGATGAATTAGGCTGGGAAAAAGCTACCGGTTATCCGGTTGGTACAAGAATCAAAGCCCTACTGGATCATAATGGTTCAAAAACGATTCTTCTAAAATTGCCCGCAGGTTTTCACATGGATTCACATACTCATATATACAATGAACAACATGTGGTTTTAGAGGGCGAATACGAAAGTGAGGGTAAAGTATTCCAATCGGGAACTTATAGATACATTCCCGCACATAAAGATCATGGTCCGTTTGCGTCAAAATCCGGTGCTGTAATTATTGTGTTCTGGAATACCATACAATAATTAAGTAGAGAATCACAAAGAAATAAAATTATGTCTATCGTGTTTGGTCCCATTCCGTCACGCAGGTTAGGAAGAAGTCTTGGAGTAAATAACATTCCTCCAAAGATCTGCAGCTATTCGTGCGTGTACTGTCAGGTTGGACTTACTGACTTTTTGTCAATTCAAAGAAAAGAATTTTATCCTCTCGAAGAAATAGTTGCGGAAGTTTCCGAAAGAGTAAGTCAACTAAAAAATTCAGGTGAAAAGATTGATTACATAAGTTTTGTCCCGGATGGAGAACCGACTCTTGATATAAATCTTGGCAAAGAAATTCAATTGCTAAAACCGCTTGGAATTAATATTGCCGTTATAACAAATTCATCACTACTCTGGGATAAAGAAGTGAGAGAAGATTTACTGCTGGCTGACTGGGTTTCAGTAAAGATTGATACACTTGATGAAAAAATCTGGCATAAAATAAACCGACCTTACGGCAAACTGGATGTGCTTAAAATATTAAACGGTATTAAAAATTTCAGACATTCTTTCAGAGGAACCTTTGTAACAGAAACAATGCTGGTAAATGGAATTAACGATGACAAAGAGTCCTTAGTCAATACAAGCAAGTTTATCAAAGAAATTAATCCTGATAAAACTTACATACTTGTTCCTACTCGTCCTCCTGCCGAAGGATTCGTAAAAACTCCATCGGAAGAAAATCTGAACATGGCATATCAAATATTTAATACAGAAATAAACAGAGTTGAGCTTTTGACCGGCAGCGGAGAAATAGACTTTACTTATTCTTCTGATGTCGAGAAAGAACTGGTAAGTATTCTAGCGGTACATCCGATGAGCCTGGAAGCCGTTGATACTTTTTTACGCAAAGCAAATGAAAGCTGGAGTTTAATCGAATCTTTGATTCATAAAAATATTTTGAAAGAAGTAGAGTATTCTGGATATAAATTCCTAGTAAAAAATATTAAAAATAAAATTGATGTTTAAGCAATTAAAAAGTATGAGTTGATAAGATGAAAATAGTAATACCATCAACAAGTGAAAATCTGACTTCACCGGTTAGTGACACCTTGGGACGAGCACCATTTTTGATCTTTTATGATAGTTCCGACGGAAGTTATGAATCTGTTGAAAACCCCGGCTTCCAAGTTCAGGATGGTTCTGGTCTGGAAGCTTCGAAGACCTTATTAGAAAATAATGCTGATGTTTTATTGACGAAGGAGATAGGCCGTAAATCATATTCGCTTTTACTGAAAGAGCATATAAAAATTGAACTTATTAAATCAGGAGAAACAGTTAAATCTGCATTAAGTAAATATTTTAAAAAGCAGAGAAAGAAAAATTAGATAATTCGAACCACTGGAATTTATAAATACATTTGCTAACTGGATAAATAATAATGCCTGCCTTAGGAATCCTTGTCTCTGTTTTAATGGAATCACTTAAAGTCACACTTTTCGTTTTGGTGATGATGGTTGCTGTAGATTTTATAAATGTTAAAACAAAAGGGAAACTGGAATCAATTCTTCAAACCGGAAATGAATGGAAACAATATATTGTATCATCAATACTGGGTTCAGCACCCGGTTGTCTTGGTTCTTTTGCCGGTGTTTCACTTTATATTCATGGAATGATAAGTCTTGGTGCACTTACTGGTTTAATGCTTGCAACTTCCGGTGATGAAGCATTTGTTATGCTAGCAATGATTCCAGATACAGCAATCATCCTTTTTGCAATTCTTTTTGTGATTGGAATTGCTGCTGGTTATCTGACAGATTTTATCATTAAAAAATATAAAATAAAAACATGCACTGATTGTGAATTCAAGCAATACCATCCCGGTGAAGAGGGTTACAAACATTATTTTGAAGATCATATCTGGACTCACATTATTAAAGGACACCTTATCAGAATTTTTCTGTGGACTTTCGGTGCTCTTCTTGTTGTTGAGTATGCAATGACTTTTTTTGATCTTGAAAGCATAACTTCAGAATATACTTTTCTTCTGTTAGTACTTGGAGCGTTGATTGGATTAATTCCCGAATCGGGTCCGCATCTGATTTTTGTGATGCTCTTTGCAAAAGGACTCATTCCTTTTTCTGTTTTGTTAACAAGTTCAGTTGTGCAGGATGGACACGGAATGCTGCCCATGCTTTCCTATTCATTAAAGGATTCTGTTTTAATCAAAGTCTTTAATCTTGCATTCGGATTAATTTTGGGTATAATAATTTATTTTTTAGGATTTTAGCCCTGAGCAATTGTTTTGTTGAATTAATAAATACATGAATTTATTGACTTTTATCACTAATTATAAGATAGGATAGAACTAAATTTGAGTTATGAAAACAAAATATTTTCTATTGCTGTTTATTTTTTTTACCGGAATATCACACGGCCAGACTTTCACTATCAAAGGAAAAATTACTAACGCTGAGAACGGATTACCAATTCAGGGTGCTGCAGTTTTTGTTTCATATAGTAGTTTTGCTTACTCAAATAGTGATGGCTTTTATTCTTTATCCGGTTTGAATCCCGGTAAATATCAAATAAAAGTTTCATCTCTTGGATATAAAAGTGTCTCAACAGAATTAGAGATCAATGCTGATATTGTAAAAGATTTTAATTTGATTCATTCTGCTATAGAACTCGATGAGGTTGTTGTGAGTACAAACCGCACGGAAAATTATCTTCGCAACTCCCCTTTCGCTGAATCACTGGTTGGGAAAGAAGAAATACAAATCAGGTCAACAATGTCATTGCCTGATATACTTCAGAATGAACCCGGAGTATCGTTGCTTCGTGACGGTATCTGGGGAACAGAAGTAAGTATAAGAGGTTTGAACCGCGAAAATGTTATAACACTCATTGATGGAAACAGAATTGCTACTTCAACAGATGTTGCTGCAAGATTATCAATGGTCGATTTGAATGATGTTGAAAGAGTTGAAGTAATTAAAGGCGCTTCATCATCAATTTATGGATCAGGTGCGACCGGCGGAATTGTAAACATCATCACAAAATCTCCTCAGCTTTACGAGAGATTATCTTTTTCAGGAAATGTGCTTGGCGAATTCAATTCCGTAAATGATCTGTCTGTATTCGGCGGCTCAGTCTATGGTGGAAGTTCGTTCTGGTCGACAAAACTTTCCGGTTCATACAGAAAAGCAAACAACACACAAACACCAATTGGTGAATTAAAAAATAGTCAGTTTGAAGATTACAGCTTTTCGGGTGCGCTTAATATTTTTCCAATTGATAATCACAAACTGAAAATTGATTACCAGTTGTTCAGAGCTGATGATGTTGGAATTCCCGGTGCTTCTGTATTTCCTGATAATGCGGAAGTCCGTTATCCTTATGAAAAGCGTGAGTTGATTTCTGCCGGATATGAAATTCAGAATATCAGCAAAGTGTTTTACAAACTTTCAGCGAAGTATTCCTATCAACTGATAAACAGAGACGTTGAAAATATTCCAAACATAGTTCAGAATATCCCTGCGTCAGGAGGAAATCCTGCAAGACGAGTAAGCGTTTTAAAAATTACTCCGCGAGCCGATCATAAAAACAACAACGCAACTCTTCAGGGAAATTTCTGGTTATTTGACAGCCACAATCTTGCAGCAGGATTTGATTACTGGGACAGAAGCTACAGAGGCGAACGCGAAAGATTTCAGTTGATTGAAGTTCTTGATTCGATGGGAAATGTTGGCAGCACAACAAATGTAATCACCGGTGAGATTCCCGTTCCAAATTCAAAATACAGAAGTCTGGGAATTTTCGCACAGGATGAATTCAGACTTTTTGATGACAGACTATCAACTACTCTCGGATTGCGATACGATTTCATCAACATCACTGCTGAAAAAACTTTAAATCCTGTTTATATAATCACAAACGGTGTTTTAAATAATAATCCTCCTAATCAACAGGTTATCTGGGACAGCACTGACACAAACAATTCTTCTTACAGTGCAAACATTGGATTTATTTATACTCTTTTACCATCAATAGATTTATCGCTCGGACTTGGAGCTTCATTCCGTTCACCATCGCTTGAAGAAAGATTCCAGTATATTGATCAGGGGAGTGTTGTGCGTGTCGGTAATCCTGATTTGAATCCGGAAAAGGGACAATCAATTGATTTTGGTGTGCGTCATTATTCGAAAAACCTGAAAATTATTTCGAGCTTTTTCTACTCTTACTTTAATGATCTCGTTGCAGAAGTTCCCGGTACTTTTGAAGGACGAAATGCTCTCATAAAAACCAACATTGGCGAAGCGAGAATTTATGGATTTGATTTTAGTGTCGATTATAATTTCTGGCGCGACTATATTTTTTACACAACAGCTTCTTACGTTAAAGGAGATGATATTACAATAGACGGAAATCTTCCTGAAATTCCACCGCTCAACGGACGAGTTGGCTTCAAATTAAACTTGCTAGAGTACTTACAGGCAGATGTTTCTTCATCAGTCTTTGCTGCACAGAATGATGTGGCTGAAGGTGAAATTACAACTCCGGGTTATACTGTTTTTAATCTTCTTCTTAATACTATTCCCATTAAATTTTCTAGCATCAGTTTCAGAGTTTATTCGGGAGTAGAAAATATTTTTGACAAAACTTACCGGAGTCATCTATCGACTACAAGAGGAAGCATAACAATTGAGCCGGGCAGAAATATATTCATTAAATTAGCTGTGGAGTTTTGATATTTTTTATTCTTGTCATCACGAGTCCGGCATTTGCCGGACGAAGTGATCTCTACCTAAGCTAAATTCAAAGATTGCTTCGGTCGTTCCTCCCTCGCAATGACAGGAAAGAACTAACAACAAATAAAAAATTTATTCCAATGACCTGGTTTTTCATTGCACTGCTTTCATCTTTTCTTTCTGCGTTTGCTGCGATAACTCAGAAGAAGGTTCTGTTTAATCTTAATCCTGTTCAATTCTCTTTTTATCTTTCGATCGCAAATCTCGTTCTTTCAATTCCCTTCTTTTTTTTTATTGATTACAACGCGATAAACTTTTCTAATCTTTCTGTTTTGTTTTTAAAGTCTCTGATCGGTGTTGCAGCATTTTTATGTGTAATGACAGCGTTGAAGAATTTGCAAATCAGTAATGCGCTTCCATTACTTGCACTAACTCCCGGATTTGTTGCGGTGTTTGCTTTTTTGTTTCTTGGTGAAGCATTAAAATTATTTGAGGTTCTTGGACTCGTATCGTTAATTGTTGGGACATATATTCTTGAAAGCAAAAATCTGAAAGAAATTCTTTTCCCGCTGGATGTATTTTTCAGGTCGAGGTATCATCAATACATACTTGCTGCATTGCTGCTGTTCACAGCTTCTTCCGTAATAGACAAACTGCTTGTAGCAAAAATGAATCTCACGCCCATTTCATTGACTGCATTTCAGCACGTTTATTTTGCTGTATTGTTCTTTATCATTTACTTTGCATTTAAAGGAAAGCTTGAGAATAATTCTTCGCAAATAGATAAAACTGATGTTCTCTGGATTTTATTGATTTCAGTTTTAACAATCGGTTATCGCTATACACAGATTGTTTCTATAAGCATAGCATCGGTTGCATTGACACTTGCAGTAAAACGGACTTCTGTTTTGTGGGCTACGGTTATTGGCGGGAAGATTTTTAAAGACACTAACTTGCTAAAGAAGACTATTGCTGTTTTATTTATTCTTCTTGGTGCGATATTAATTCTGAGGGATTGAGGAAAAACAAAATTAATTCTTTGTGGTTCTCTGTGATTTCTTTGTGAAACTCTGTGTAAGTTTAAAAGAAAAATCAGTTACACAGAGGATACACAGAGTTGTAATAAAACAGTTCATTATTACTTTATTAATGGAGTTATTATGAAATTAAAAGCAGTGCAGGATTATTATCCCGATGACGTAGCACATTGCTACGGATGCGGAAAATTAAACAAACACGGACACCAGATAAAAACTTTTTGGGAAGGAGATGAAACCGTAACACGTTTTACTCCGAAAGAATATCACACAGCAATTCCGGGATATGTTTATGGCGGATTGATTGCTTCTTTAATTGACTGTCACGGAACCGGAACCGCTGCATTAGCTGCCTACAAAGTAGAGGGAAGAGAAATTGATTCTTTGCCTCCTTTCCGTTTTGTTACTGCATCTCTACAGGTTGATTACTTAAAACCAACTCCGCTTGGTGTTGAGCTGGAAATACGTGGAAAAATTTTTGAAATAAAAGGAAGAAAAGTAATCTCTGAAATAGTGTTAACAACAAACGGAGAAATTACAGCGAGAGGAAAAGTTGTGGCTGTGCAAATGCCGGAAAATATGATCAATAAATAAAAATATCTCGGACATTTAAGTGAGACTCACCTTTGAGGTGAGTCTCACATTTACATTTTATTCTTATGCTACCGTTATCTCTTTTTCTAGATAAACATCCTGGATTAGATTAAGCAGCTTAACGCCATCTGCCATCGAACGCTGGAAGGCTTTTCTTCCTGAAATCAATCCCATTCCACCGGCTCGTTTGTTAATAATTGCAGTCTTTGCAGCTTCAGCAAAATCATTTTCACCGGAAGCACCGCCGCTATTAATTAATCCTGCTCTTCCCATATAATTATTTATAACCTGATAGCGGGTTAAATCAATCGGATGATCAGTGGACAGATCAGAATAAACTTTTTTGTGAGTCTTTCCGAATTTCAAAGCATTGTAACCGCCGTTGTTTTCAGGAAGTTTTTGTTTAATTATATCAGCCTGAATTGTTACACCGAGATGGTTTGCCTGTCCGGTTAAATCTGCAGACACGTGATAATCCTTATCTTTTTTAAACTCTGGATTTCTGAGATAGCACCACAGAACAGTTGCCATTCCCATTTCGTGAGCATACTGGAATGCTTCGCTTACTTCAATTATCTGTCGTGCACTTTCATCAGAGCCAAAATAGATTGTTGCACCAACCGCAGCAGCTCCCATATCAAATGCCTGTTCAACTCCTGCAAACATTATCTGGTCAAACTTGTTTGGATAAGTAAGCAGTTCATTATGATTGAGCTTTAAGATGAAAGGAATTTTGTGAGCATATTTTCTGGAAACCATTCCAAGCACACCGAGTGTAGATGCACAAGCATTGCATCCGCCTTCAACAGCAAGCTTAACAATATTTTCAGGATCAAAGTAAGCAGGGTTTGGTGCAAATGATGCACCTGCTGAATGTTCAATTCCCTGGTCGACAGGAAGAATAGAAACGTACCCTGTTCCTGATAATCTTCCTGAGTGAAGGATCCAGTTTAAATTTTTCATAACATTTGGTGTTCGATCACTTTGCAAAAATACGCGGTCAACAAAGTCAGGACCGGGAAGGTTTAACTGTTCTTTTGGAAACTTTGCTTTATAGCTTAAGAGTTCATCAGCCTCTTTGCCTAACAACTCCCGAATCTTTTTTAACATAATAACTCCGTTTAGATTTTTAGGTAATGATTAATTTCAATGAATAGTAATCTAAAAATACGGCTAAAGCAGATTAAGAGAAAGCTTGCCTGCCGAAAAGGCAGGAGTATGAGTAAGAGTAAGAAAAGGGTAATTTTGAACAAAAAAAGGCGGCTAAAAGCCGCCTGAAATTGAGAGGATTATTTTTAATCAATTATTTCTATAATTGCGCTTGTCACAGTATTATCATCTTTATCAAGCAGGAATACTCTGTAAAACCCGGGATATTCAAATTCCATATCGCTTTCCTCATTCTTAGCAAAGTAAACATAAGTATCTTCTTTTTGTATCGTAAAGAAGAATTTTTTATAAAACTCAAATTCGTTACTTCTGAAATTATATCTATCAAATTGGATAGCTACGCTCTCTAAATTCAATGCCAATTCGCTTTTAACAACCACTGTTACCGGACCTTTCGTAAATCTATCTCTAACTCCTATTTCGCCTTCATATGCATCATATCTTTCGCAAAAATACAACACGGGTTCAACTTGAGCGAATGTACTCGAATATAGTGCAAAGAAAGAAAGAAACATTGTAAAGAGAAGCAAGAAGTTTGGTTTTTTCATTATAGTTTCCTTTATGAGTTAAATAATAAGTTAGTTATTTGTCCTTACCATGCTAAAAATCGTACCGAATTCTATGAATAAATTATCCACAAAACAAAATAAAAATTAGATGAAGTAAGAGAGTCCAGCTAATTTTTACCTGATTTTCGAAACACTGGTTAAGAATTACAATTCTACCTTTATGAACATTTTTTTTCGAAGTTGGAAATGTTTTAGCGATCACCTGAAAAACTCAACTAATTACTTAATAAAATCAAGTGTAGATAAAAATATTTTTCAACAAAGATTAAAACAGAAGCTATTTTGTTTTTAATATATTTGTCATTGTTAGTTAAGGAAATAATAAATGATGAATAAGGAAATAATAAATGATGAATAAGAAAATAATAACACACATCTGTTTTGATCTTGATGGAACTTTGGTTGATTCGGGAGATACGATTCTCAAAAGTACAAAAGCTGCGTTGGATAAGATGAAGATCAGTTATAGAATAGATGAGGGTGTTTTTACAAATATGATAGGAATGCATTTTGTTGACATCTTTGAAAGAATGAATATTGAAGTGACTGACTTTGATAAATTTATTGCCATTTACAAAGCTTTCTATTTTGATTTTATGGATTCATCATATCTTTATCCTGGAGTTCAGCAAACCCTTCATTATCTGAATGAAAATAATATTAAAGTTTCGCTGCTTACAACAAAAGTACAGGATCAGGCAGAAAAAATAATTGATCATTTTAATCTTCGTTCATCTTTTCATTATCTGATGGGAAGAAGAGATGGATTGGCACACAAACCGTCACCTGAACCTCTGATATTTATCTGCAACGAATTGAAAATTAAAACTTCTGAAACTTTGATGGTTGGTGATACAGAGCTTGATATTCAATGTGGAAAAAGTGCCGGTGCAAAAACCTGCGGAGCGCTTTACGGTTATCGGACAGAAGATCAGCTTGAAAAAGAAAAGCCGGATTTTTTAATCTCCGGCCTTAATGAATTGAAAAGTATTTTAGAGTAAGAGTATGAGAAAGAGTAAGATAAATCAATTTCTTACTCTTACTCTTTTTCTTAATCTTATTTTAGAACGACCATCTTTCTCGTCCGTGTAAATGAACCGGACTTCAGAGTATAAATGTAAACTCCAGAACCTAAGTTACTTCTCAGATTTTCAGTTGAGAATTCAACCGAGTAATTGCCAGCTTCTTTGTTTTCATTAACGAGCACAGCCACTTCAGAGCCAAGAAGATTATAGACAGTCAGTTTAACCTGTCCTGCAGTTGGTATTGAGTAGTTGATTACCGTTGAAGGGTTAAAAGGATTCGGATAGTTCTGCTCAAGAGCATAATTATATACACCTTCAAACTTAACTCCTTCAGAAGTATAAATTGTGTATGATCCATCGAAATCAATCTGTTTCAATCTGTAAAGTAAAGTTCCTTTTATTGGATTTTTATCAGTGAAAGAATAGTCTTTTATGCTGGTAGAGTTTCCGCTTCCATCAACAAAACCAATTGTCACCCATCCATTATTGTCAGAGAGTGATTTTCTTTCTATCTCAAATCCCCTATTATTCAGTTCACTTGAGGTTTTCCAGTTCAAAATTACCTCGGTATTAGTTGCAGTTGCAGTGAATGAAGATAATTCAACCGGAACAATTCCGTAAATGTAAATGACTATGTCATCAACATACCAGCCGTCAGCGGTAACAGCGACATCTGTCTTAAGCTGATATTGAAGTTTATTTTGCGTTGCGTTATACCCTGTTAAAGACACTTCTTCCTGAATCCATGCAGTTTGTGTTCCATCGTATAATGGCTGACCATTTGGCTGGAATGAACCGGTACCAGGCTCGGTGTAGTTTCCAGCTAATGGAAACCACGTTGTGCCGTTGTTAGTTGAAACTTTAACCTGTCCATAATCCCAGTTTTCTTCGATATCGTATCTTGTCCAGAATCCCAAACGTGGGTGCTGATACATACTCAGGTTAATTGGGTTTGTCAATGTCATCGTAACCGTTGCATTGTTAACATAACTCCCGGTTTTACTATCTGTAAATGAAGTTGGAGCTGAGTGGTAACTGGTTGTAGTTGACTCCCACTTTGGTGTTGTTGGAGTTGCTGTAATAGTCCATAAAATTGCGGGATCATTTGTTGAATCCGCAAAAATTATAACCGGAGTTCCAACGATGAAGCTCATTGTATCTGCATACATCGGAGTTCCATTGGTGGAAACAGTAATTATCATTTTAACTTTAACATCGGCAGCCAATCCGCTTCCAAGAGTAAAAGAAAGTTTTTGAGTGTTATTAACTGTTGTTCTTGAAAGAATATCTCCAACAGAAATATTCCCGTTGTTGATTGTTATTTCCGGATTATCAGAAGTAAGTGAAAGGGTTACACCTGAAGCATCTGACAATCCTTTATTCCTTAATTGAGGAATAGAAATTTCCACAAAATCACCAGGATTAAAATATTGCTGAGAGAAGCTGGGATTTATCATTTTCACAAATGCTCCTGCAACCCAAGTGTAATAAAGATTCGGCTGCAAGTTTTCGATTGCCAGTGGAAAGATTTCCGCTTGTGTTGGCCAGAAACCTGTGGTTCCTACTTCTGGTGTCATAGCAAAAATCTTTGGCTTTGTTGTCTGCTCGCCGTACATCCAGTCATCTGATGAACCATTTACTTCATATAGAATTGCAGGCGGCTGCCCGTTTTCATAACCGTTGTACGCAACCATATCTGTTGAGAATTCATCAAAGATAGCATTATCAGGTGAAGGCGAACTTATATATCCCCAAGGATAAAGCAGGTAATTACCATATGTATGATAGTTCAGTGCTACTTTGAAATTTTTTGAGTTAGCAAAATCTCTTATTCTCTGAGTTTCAGGTTCCGAGAAAGCAGAAGTACCTCTATAAGTTTCTGAGCTTGGTGTTCCACTTGAACCAATGTTATCATAACCCCACATATATCCGAAGTTTCTGTTTAAATCCACACCGTAACTGCTACCGTTATTCCTTCGGTTCTTTCTCCACATTCCACCGCCACCAGGATTTGTTGATCTGTTGTACTCATAACCATCAGGATTTATGCAAGGGATGAAATAAATTTCTCTATTATCAACGAGATAAGTTACTTCAGGATCGATGCCGTAATTTTCAAGCAAATAATACATGTAATACATAATGGTCATCATTGCCTGCGGTTCTCTTGCATGAATAAGAGCATTCATATGAACCTGTGGTTCGCTTTCATTAACATTAGGATTATCAGAAATTTTAACTGCATAAATAGGTCTGTTCTCAATAGATAATCCGATAGAAAATTTTTGAGTTATAAGGTTTGGATAAAGCATATACATGGTATCAAGCTTAGCGTTAATTTCTGCCAATGTGTAAAATCCGCCCATCGAACCATAGCCAAAACCGCCAACATTAAAATTGTCTTTGCTGTATTGAATGAATTGATGCTTCTCAGATTCTGTTAGCTTAGGAAGATTTTCATAATAATTATACCAATCATCAATCAGTATTTCATAAGTAAACCCGGTTGATTGAAGTATGGTAAAATCGTTATCACTTATAAAAGTTTGTATAGCATCATCTTTAGTGTAAGTGAGATGATCGAATTCCATTCCTGAACTGAAGAGCGTGTTTATATCTGTAATATCGTTAAGATATATTTTGACTTCTTTATAATTCTGTGGAAAAATATTTAGTGTGGTGAAAAGAAAAAGAGTAACAAGTAAAAAATATTTTGTCATTATTGACCCCATTAAAGTTTATTTATAATTCTAATTTAAGTTTAATTTCTTTAACTATCTCATTAAGTCTCATTTCTAGAAATCCAAATATCCGTCATTTATATACAATTTATATGCAAATAAAATAGTTTAATTTACGGCTATTTGGTGACTCAAAGCGGAAATAGGTTCACCAGTTTTGAGAAAAGCTGGTTTTTAGAAGAAAAATTAAGAAAGTTAATTGAAATAAAATCGAAATAGTTACTTAAGCTGACTTGCTGGAAAGCAAATCAAAAGCGTCATCCACAGCCTTATGACTTCCGGTGATAACAAGTGTGTCGCCAGCGTGAAGTATGTCTTTTGCTGTCGGGGTGGTAATTGTTGTTCCCTTCCTAACGATAGCTATTATTGTTGCATCTGTTTTGTCCCGGAGATTTAATTCGCCAATTGTCTTTTCCGTGAATTTATTTTCTTCATTTATGTAGAACGTATCGGTTAAACGCGCAGAAAGTAATTCGTCAATGTGTGTGAATGCAACTTCTGTACCCTCTTCTGAACGAAGATACTTATAAGATTCACCCCTGAGTAAATTAACCTGCTGCATAATAACATTTAACGGAACATGATATTGCTCAAGCACCTGCCTGAAAATTTGTATTGATGTTTCAAACTCTTCCGGTATTACCATATCAGCGCCCAGCTTTACCAGCTCATCAGTTTCCTTCATAAATCTTGTTCTTACTATTACAAACAAGTTCGGGTTTAATTGCTTGGCAATTTTTGCAGCCCGTCTTGAAGTTGAACGATCAGAAATAGCAATTACAAGTACTTTAGCTTTATCAATCAAAGCGGTTTTAAGAACCTCATAATTCCCAATATCACCATAAATAATATTTTCACCTTTTGATTTTTCTTTCTTAACGGTATCGGGATTCATTTCAATAATTACATATTTGATTCCTGTTTCTTTAAGAACGTGAGCAAGATTTCTTCCGTTCAGTCCAAATCCCGCAACTATAACATGCCCTTGAATTTTTTCAATTATTTTTTCTTTTAATATGCCCGGAGCTAAGTTACCTGATTTACCTGCAATTCTGGGGGCTAATTTGAAAAGCAAAGGTGTCAGAATCATTGTTATTATTGTTGATGAAATAAAAATATTGAAAAGCTCAGGAGATATTAGATTCAGACCAAAGCCTTGTTCTCCTATGATAAAAGAAAATTCACCGACCTGCGCCAGTCCGATTCCGACCAGGATTGCAATCCTGACAGGATATTTCAAGAAAAGAACTACACTGAAAATTATTAGAATCTTTAGTAAAACGACCCCCAGAGAAAATGCAAATACAACTAAAGGGCTTTCCATGACAAAGCCTAAGTTCAGTAGCATACCAATAGAAACAAAGAAGAGGCTATTAAACGCATCTCTTAATGGAAGAGTATCGGCTATTATCTGATGACTATACTCTGACTCGGATAAAATCAAGCCCGCAATAAAAGCACCCAATGCAAATGAAAGACCAAGCGAATAAGTCAGATAGGCAGTTCCTAAAATCAGCAGTATAACACCGACAGTAAAGATTTCCTTCATCCGTAATTTTGCTAATCTATAAAGGACGTGAGGAGAAAGATATTTTGCAATAAAAATAATGGCTGCTACAGCTCCGAATGCAGTCAATAGCCTGATTGAGACTTCACCAAAACTAATCTTATCAGATGCACCCAGCATGTCTACAATTAAAAAAAGCGGAACTATAGCAAGGTCCTGGAAAATTAATATAGCGACGGAGATTTTACCATGGGGCGCATCAATTTCATTTTTATCTGATAAAAGTTTTAGAACAATAACAGTACTTGATAAACTAATTAGAATTCCAAAGAAGATCGCCTGTTTTGCAGGCAACCCAATTACAAAAATTATTACCGATGCAATCAAAATAGTTAATGATACCTGCAGGCCTCCTCCGATAAGCAGGATTTTTTTTATATCCGCTAATTCTTTCAAAGAAAGTTCCAGGCCGATCGAAAACAAGAGAAGAATAACTCCTATCTCAGCCATAACTTCAATCTGGTCAGGATTGCTTATGATCTTTAGAACAGAAGGTCCAAGGATGACTCCGGCAATTAAAAACCCAACTATGCTTGGTAATTGAATACGATTGAAGATTGCAATGATCGGGATCGATACCAGAAGTATCAGGACGATATCTTTTATTATCGAGTAATCGTGCATTTAAGAATTGATAGGATTAAAATTGATTGATAATTTTTTATATTCTTATTTAAAGATAATGATCAATCATCAAAGATGTAACAGTATTGCTGAGAAGTCTTATAAAAAATTTTGTGACAGCGTTCTTATTTTAGAACAAACTTTATTGGAATAACCATCTTCACGTTTACAGCTTTTCCTCTTTGCTTTCCGGGAATAAACTTAGTTGACTTAAGGGCATTCAACGCTTCTTCATCCAGTCCGGCACCAAGCCCTTTTTTAACAATTGCATCAATTATATTTCCATTTTTATCAATTCTTGCCTCGATATAAACTGTTCCTTCTACCAATGCTCTTCTGGCAATTTCAGTATAATGAACCTTTTCCTGAATAGTTTTGATTCCACCAATTGGTTCTGGCATCTCTTCAACAAACACAAAAATAATTTCATCATCAATTATTTTAGGTTTTGATGGTGGCTTATCAGGAAGTTTAACAGGCTTGATGTCATCAATATCATCAAGAAATATATCTTCCGGAATATCATCTAAAGCCGCGGTTATAATTTGTGGCGCTTTTGGTGGTGGGGGAATATCCGGTTTCTGAACAGTATTAATTATATCTTCAATTTTTATCAGTTCAGGTGGCTTATCTTTAATCGATTCCGAAGTTGAGGAAATTGGTGAAAATTTGAATGCTGCGATAATCAGGATAAGAGAAATTATCAATCCTGATTCGAATGTACGATAGTAAAGCCTTCTTAAATCAGCTTTCGGATTTTTTAATGACGACATTGTAACCTCCGGTTTAGTTATTTCTAAACCTTTTACTTTGCCGGTGCGGAAAGGTTCCCTGTCATACTTGATGAAATTAAATAAAAAAGCGCGTCAGATAATATTTTTCTGACACGCTGAATATTAGGTTTTATTTAAGAAACGTTCTATCCGTTCAAAATTACCTGAGCTTCTTCTTTATCGACTTCTGTGATGTATTTGATTCCGCTTATCTCTGCAGCTTCGTGAGTTAGCGCGGCAATATCATCTCGAGTAATAAACTCAGGAGCAAATTTTCTGCTGCCATTCATTAACTGTTTCAATCCTTGGCCTAATCTTTCATAATAAGTATAGAGTCCAATCGCTCCCGGAGGTAATGCTTCAAATTCAGAATTACCGAGCTCTTTTCTTAACTCGCTTGCTGTAACAAATATCTCATCGATACTGTTTCCAAATCTCTCAACATAAACAGGAAGCTGTCCTTCCTGAACTGCACGACCGATAGTCTTTCCAACCATTGCAGCGGCAATTGGCGAACGTGCCATACCAACAAGTTTTACAAAAGGTGCACCGAGTGCGAGTCCTTTGAATATCTGATCCTCGAATGTAAATCCGCCGGCAACAGCAAGCGCGGGAACATATTCGCCTTTATCGTGAAGCTGTTTTGTGTATTGATAAAGCATTGAATGAAGTTCAACCGGAGGAACGCCCCACTCGTTCATCATTCTCCACGGGCTCATTCCCGTTCCACCGCCGGCTCCATCGACAGTTAGCAAATCAATTTTATACTTTGAAGCAAATTTAACTGCTCGTGCAAGATCAGCAGGGCGATATGCACCTGTTTTCAAGAAAATATACTTTGCCCCTGCTTTTCTAAGTTCATCAACTCTTTGGGCAAATCCTTCTTCGCTAACCATGCCAAGTCTTGAGTGACGTTCGAATTCCTTAAAGGCACCTCTTTCGAATGCCTGAATAACATGAGGATCTGTTGGATTTGGAAGAACTACATATCCACGTTCATAGAGCATCTGAGCTTTTTTCAATTCTCTTATCTTAACTTCGCCGCCAATATCTTTTGCACCCTGTCCCCATTTAAGTTCAACAACTTCAACTCCAAGTTTATCAATTGCATATTCCTGAACTCCAAGACGTGTATCTTCAACATTCGCCTGCACTACTATTGCGCCGTATCCATTTCGCTGATGATCTTTGTAAAGTTTTACTCTTCGTTTCAAATCAACTGTATCAAATACTTTTCCTCTGTTTATAATAGATTCCACATCCATACCGGTCACATTTTCGCCGATTGTTAATCCGGTCCCGGCAAGTGCTGAACCGATTGCCAATCCTTCCCAGTTGTTTTTCGCAATGTTAGTTGATCCGATTCCGGGAATGATCCACGGATACTTAAAGTGTATTCCTTTATCGTGACCGAATGTAACATCAATCCTGACATTTGGAAAGATGGCTTTGTCACTATCGGCTTCAATACCGTAAGCACCGACTGCAGTTCCCATAATGTTGAAGTGAGAATAATCAACGGGATAAATTTTTTCTGATGCAGTCGTTATTACACCAAAAGGTTGAGGATAAATTACCTCGTGTCCGCGGTATGCAGATTTTCCGATCTCGCACATTCCTATACAGCCATCAACACAGGTAACACACATTCCGGATGAAGGTGTAATTGAACCTTCTGTTCTGTTTTTGGTAAGTGTTGCTGCTGATGAATTTACTCTTGAGTACAACATTTTTTATTCTCCTCTATTTAATTTTAATTTCGCATGCTACACAGGGATCCATGTAACACATCATATTATCAAATTTTTCTTTTTCTAAGCAAGGTGGTGTCAGGTTCATGCATCCACCACAGATTGCTTTATCCGGTTCAGTGTAAGTGCACCTTAACTGACAGGCAGGACAAACATACATACAAGCGCCACATAAACGGCACACTTCTGATTTGATGTCGAATGGTGTTCCGATGCTGCGATGATCGCCGCGACCACGGAAACCAATTGCCTTTGCCATCATCTGCTCTTCACACATTCTTACACAGAGACCACACATAATGCAATCCTCGTGCTCTTGTCTGAATCTCTGTTGTCGTACACCAAGCTCGGAAGCAATATCCTGAATAATTTTTGATTGAGGACAAGTAGCCAATAGAAGTTCAACTATCATCTTTCGTGCTGTTACAACACGGTTGGAAGCAGTTCTGACATTCATTCCTTCCTGAACTAGAGATGTGCAGGATGTAACAAGCTTTGCTTTTACTCCTTCACCAACTTCAACAACACAAAGCCGACAGGCACCATATGGCGAAAGTCCTTCCATATGACACAAAGTTGGAATCGGGAATCCCATAAACTGCGCTGCTTCAAGGATAGTTGTTCCTTCTTCTACTGATACTATTAATCCGTTCAATTTAAGATTAACCATGGTAGATATCCTCGCTTTCGATGAGTTCTAATTTCTTACCATCTTTTTGCTCATGGATAAATTCAAGATCACACCTCATACACCGGTGTGCTTCATACTTCGCCTGTTCAGCAGAAAGAGTCAGCTCCACTTCGTGCAGGCTGGACTTTCGCTCTTCTACCGGAATAGTCGGAAGTGAGACTCTCTTCGTCTCCTCTTCCGAAATTTCAACGGGTGGTACGTATATTTTCGGTAAACGTATTTCAGGCGGCTGTCTTAATTCTTCCTGCATTAAATACCTGTCAATCATTATCGCCGCTTTCTTTCCTGCAGCGATTGCATCAACAACTGTGTTTGGACCTGTGACAACATCACCTCCGGCAAAAACACCCTCGCGGTTTGTCTCAAGTGTATCTTCATCGACTATTAAAGTGCCCCACTTGCTTACATCAATTTTCATCGAGGAGATATAATCAACATCTGGTGTGTCGCCAATTGTAATAATCAAAGTATCAAAAAACATAAATTCTTCCGAACCCGGAATTGGGACAGGGTTTCTTCTTCCGCTTGAATCTACATCGCCAAGTTTATTCTTAATGAACTCAACTCCTGAGAGATGATTATGTTCAGAATGAATTTTTATTGGCGATACCAATGTTACAAGCTTGACACCTTCTTCGATTGCAGCATCGATTTCATGCTGAAGTGCCGGCATTTCCTGGCGTGTTCGTCTATACAGAAGCGTAACACTTTTGACATCTTTCTGTCTGAGTGAAACACGAGCAGCATCAATCGCTGAATCACCACCACCTATTACGCCAACACGTCCCTTAGCAAGATTCTTTCCGTGCAAGTTGAACTCTTTCAGAAATTCAATTGCAGGATAAACACCATCAAGATCTTCACCTTCAATATTCAGCAATTTACTTTTGTGTGCGCCCATTGCAAGAAATACGGCATTGTATCCCTGCTCAAATAATTCATCGACAGCGAAATCTCTGCCAAGAACAGAATTGGTTTTGAGAGTAATATTTTTATCAATCAGTGCATCTATTTCTTTATTGATAACTTCTCTCGGAAGCCTGTATGATGGAATTCCACTTGTTAACATTCCGCCAGGTATTTCATCTTTTTCGTAAACAGTAATTTTATAACCTTTGAGTGATAAGTAATGTGCGGCAGTTAATCCGGCAGGACCTGAACCAACGATTGCAACTTTGAATTTTGATTTTTTACTGTCCTTATCTCTGACAGGTTTATATGTTGAAGGCTCAATCCGATCTGTAATAAATCGTTTGAGCGCACGTATTGCAATTGCTTGTCCTCCGCTCGTCCCTGACCTGCACATATATTCGCATGGATGGCTGCATACTCTTGCACAAACAGATGGAAATGGATTTGCTTCCCGTATTGCAGTGTAGGCTTTCTCATATTCACCAACAGCTATGTGAGCGATGTATCTCCATGCTTCAGTACCAATCGGGCAAGCTGTCTGACAAGGAGCTCCAACAAGATCTCTGCAAACTCCAGCACGGCATTTTTTATTGTTGATATGCTCAAGATACTCGTGCCTGTAATATTTTATAGTTGATAAAACCGGGTTAGCTGCTGTCTGTCCCAAACCGCACATCGATGTATCCTTAACCACGTGGGCAAGTTCCTCTAGCAAATCTAATTTTTCTAAAGTGCCAAGTCCCATTGAAATGTCTTCAAGCAGTTCATACATTCGCTGGGTTCCTTTTCTGCAAACAAAACACTTTCCGCACGATTCATCTTTTAAGAAACGAGTAAAGTATTTTGCAACATCAACCATGCAGGTTCTTTCATCCATAACAATCATTCCACCTGAACCCATAATAGAACCGGCAGCAGAAAGACTATCGTAATCGATTGGCAGATTAAATTTTTCGACAGGAATACATCCGCCTGATGGTCCACCGGTCTGAACAGCTTTTATTTTTGCACTACTTGATGCGCCTCCACCGATATCAAAAATAATTTCCTTGATAGAAATACCCATCGGTACTTCTACCAAGCCCGTGTTCTTAACTTTTCCAACCAAACTAAAAATTTTTGTTCCAGAATTTTTAGGAGTCCCAATTTTTGAATATTCTTTTGACCCAAGTTTCAAAATCAAGGGTACATTTGCCCATGTCTCAACGTTATTGATTGCGGTCGGTTTTCCATATATACCTTTTTCAATCGGGAAAGGTGGACGCTGACGCGGTTCACCCATTTTACCTTCAACTGATCTGATTAGTGCGGTCTCCTCACCACAAACAAAAGCACCTGCACCTCTTACAATAGTAATATCAAAAGAGAAACCGGTTCCAAGAATATTATTTCCGAGTAATCCATATTCGTGGGCAACTCTTAATGCAATAATTAAATGTTTAATTGCTAGAGGGTATTCATTTCGAACATACACAATTCCGTTTGTAGCACCTGTTGCAAAAGCACCGATTAACATTCCCTCGATAATGCTGTGCGGATTACCTTCAAGCAAGCTTCGATCCATGTAGGCACCAGGATCTCCTTCATCAGCATTACAGACTAAATATTTTTCTCTTCCGTTCCTTTGTGTTGCTAACATTTCCCATTTGGTTCCGGTTGCAAAACCGCCACCGCCACGTCCTCGCAAGCCTGAATGTTTTACTTCCTGGACAACCCAGTTTGGATTCGCCGCTTCAAGAACTTTTATAAATGAATCATAACCTCCTGCTTCCAAATAGTCGAACAGACGAATTGGATCAATCTTTTCATTCATCGAAAGCAGAGTTCTTTTTTGCTTTTTGTAAAAAGGAATATCATCCTGCCTTAAAATCGGTTTACCGGTTTCCGCATCGTGAAAGAGAAGATCATCTAAAATTTCCTCCCTGTAAATTGATTTGATGATCTTACTCATATTTTCTGTTGTTACCTTCGGGTAAAAAACACGGGAGGGTTCAATAAGCACTGAAGGTTCCATTTCACAAAAGCCATGACATCCGGTAATGCGAAGATGAATTCTATTCGTCAAACCGTTCGCAATTAATTCACGCTTTGCTATTCGGATTAGATCGTTAGCACCGCTTGCCTGTCCGCACGTTCCTGCAGATATTACAATTGTTGGAATGCTGGAATCACGGTCGGCTTTAATTCTGCTTTTAAGTTCTCTAAATTCATTAATAGATTTTATTGTTGGCATAACCAAACCCCCAAGATAAATTCAGAATTAGTTGAACGATTATTAACCATAAATACCTCCTGAAAGATCAAGCATATGTCCTTTACAGCCTCTTTTTGAACATATCTGCATAACCCCGCCGCCTTTAACAATCATCGGTATCATCGGAGAACTGCACTCAACACAATTTGCTGCACCTCTTAATTCGGTGTGGCAGTGAGGACAAAAAAAGTTTACAACTGTATCTTCCGGAATTTCATATTCTGATTCTATGTTGTAGCTGCCATATAAGCTGGATAATCGTAACCAGCCGTGTTTTCTCTCGAATGAAATGGTAACCCGTATTGAAGGATGGTAATCAACCAAATGATCAGTATCCATCAGGCTGTGGTTGCATCGTGCACAACTGATTTCAACAGGAAAAATTCTTTGATCAGTTTGAATTTCTACTTTGTCTAATCCCTCGCGTGTTTTATCTAAGATTTGTTTTACTTTTGGTGTGATGACTTTGGAGAAATAGTGCCCGTCTGCAACTACTATCGGTCCTAATGCACAGGCACCGAGGCAGGCTACAGTTTCAAGGGTGAATTCTTTGTCATCAGTTGTTTCACCAGGTCGGACATTCAGCCGGTGCTCAAACTCCTTTTCAATCGTTGGCCCACCGCGAACGTGACACGCAGTCCCAAGACAAACTGAAACTAAATGTTTGCCGCGAGGTTTCAAACTGAAAGATCTGTAGAAAGTTGCAACTCCGTAAATATCAACAAGAGATTTACCTGTTTCTTCAGCAACATTTCTTAGTTCTTTTTGAGGAAGATAACCGTACCTTGCTTGTATATCTTCAAGGATAGAAATAATTCCTTCACGGGCTTTTATTTTTTCCTTTTCCGGTGTAGTTGTCAGAGTGGTCATAATTTTGCCCCAAAGAGTTGTGAGAAGATTCGATTGGCGTAAGAAGTATTCATCAGAAAAAACCGAATTTGTTACACCCAAACTTCGTAAAAAAAATTTGTAAATAGAAAATGTTAAGAAATATTCTTTGTTGATAAATTTTTAACGATGAAAAATGTTATTTCTGAAGCAGGAACTGAATATTTTTACTGAATAATTAGCAAATAAACTATTGCTGAATGGAAAGTATTAAGTTAAATTTTTTATTGAGGTCGATATAACGATCAAATTTAAACAGCAAGAGCTTACTGTTTTTACACCCAACCTCTTAGCTGACAGGCCTGTGCAACACGAGCCACACCAACAAGCATAGCAGCCAAACGTGGATGAACTTTCTTTTCTTTCAATGCTTCCTGAACTCGCTTGTAGGCAAGCGTTAGTTTTTTATCGAGCTGTTTATGAACTTCTTCTTCTTCCCAAAAGAATAAAGATTTGTCCTGAACCATTTCAAAGTATGAAACTGTTACTCCACCCGCACTTGCGAGTATATCAGGAATTACGTGAACATTGTTTTTGAAAAGAATTAAATCTGCATCAGGAGTTGTTGGACCATTAGCAAGTTCGCACACTACTCTTGCTTTAATGCTCTTTGCATTTTTATTGTTGATAGCATTTTCCAACGCTGCGGGGTATAGAATCTCAACATCAAGCTCCAGCAATTCTTCGTGTGGAATTTCTTTGCTGCCGGGGAAGTTCATAACTGATCCGGTTTTTAGTTTGTGATGAACCAACTCTTCCGGATCTAATCCCTTCTTGTTGAATATTGCGCCCCGAGAATCACTTGCAGATATAAGTTTTCCTCCACCCAACATTTCTTTATGCAGCAGTGCTGCTCTTTGTCCTGCATCACCGAAACCTTGAATTGCAAATTCTTTACTTGGATCAAATCCATATGTTTTGCAAGCTTCGCGAACTGAAATTATTCCTCCTCTGGCTGTTGCATCTCTTCTGCCTTCTGTTCCACCGACCTGTAATGGTTTGTCAGTGAATACACCAGGGCTATGTCTCTTTGTTATAGTTTCATATTCATCCATCATCCAGGCCATAGTTTGAGGATTTGTGTAAACATCTGTTGCAGGAACATCAATATCTACTCCAAGCATTGGAGAAAAAGCACGAATATATTCCCTCGATAATCTTTCAAGTTCCATCTCAGATAATTTTTTAGGATTACAACGAATACCACCTTTACTTCCTCCAAGTGGTAAATCAACAACTGCTGTTTTCCATGTCATCCAGCAAGCGAGAGCACGAATTGTATCTACAGTTTCCTCAGGATGAAAACGTATTCCTCCTTTCGCCGGACCTCTGGCATGATTGTATTGAATTCTGAATGCCTGAAATATTTTTGTCACACCCGAATCCATTTTAACCGGCAAAGTGACATTTACTTCCTGTTGAGGTGTAATTAAAAATTCTGTTGTTGCTTCATCAAGGTTTAGAATTTTAGCTGCTTCCAAAACCTGCTGACGTGCTACTTTAAATGAATTGTAGGATTCCATTAGTTTGAACCTTTATTCTTTGATTTTTCTGAATCTGTTTTCTTAGTTGTTGGAATTACATCCAGGATAATTCTGTACCAGCAATTCTTGCAAACAAGTGCTCTGTCAGTTGCAAGAAGAACCTGCTGCCATGGTGAAAGTTTATTCCCGCAGTGTGGACAGGCATCCGGAACTTCTTCTCTTGTTATTTTATTTTCTTCTGCCAAGTGCTACTCCAATTTTTCTAATTTCAAATAGGTTTTATGATAATACCTTTGTTTTCGTGTCCATTCATTTTAACTATAATTGGTTTTTCAAACCTGATATGCTTCGTAAAAGTTTTACTCTCGATAGCATCCTGAGCTAAAAGCCAATCCCAATCAATAAATCCATTACTTGCAGAAGAGTTGATTGTGAAATATCCAATCATGAACGAAGTTATATTCTGGAAAAAATGTGAACCCTGTGAAGGCTCTACGGCCATATCCTTAAATGAAGTTTCAATAATAGCTCTTGCGCCTGCTATCTGTTCCCAGGTAACCGGTATTCCCAGCCAGGGATCTAACGAACCCCATCTTCCCACTCCAACAAGCAAGTATGGTTTTCCTTCTGAAAGTAATTTATTGTTCATTGATGAAATTTCTGCTGCAACTTCTCTGCTTTTAGCACGGTCAAATAAATTATAATCAACTACAACTGCATCATAAACATCCTGAATAATTCCATTGCCAAGCACCTGATTGCTCTGGCAGATTAATTTTTCCTGCGGAATATCATCAATTCTGAGCTCTTCAAATTCGTGACTGACAACCAACGGTCTCATTTGAAGCAACCCAAATTCTTTCTTTTTACCGGTAGGTTTTGAAATGTTTACCGCAAATTCAATTTCAACGGGAGTTCCCATTCCCCAGTTACCCATTTCTAATAATAGTTCAAGAACGTTTGCAAGAGGAAAAATTTTATTTCTTAGTATTGGTCCGAATGTGACTAATCGGACACCGCTTCTTCCCAGTCCATCATAAATTGCATCATTTTCAGGAAGATAAGTTGAACCAACAAATCTTAATGGTCCATCTTTTTCAGCAACACTTAGAGGAAATGTTTTTACCAGCTTGTCATAAGTTACATTTCCAAAGTCGGTCTTTTCATCAAGCTGTAAGGCAAAGAATTCCATCTGACTGCTGTTAAGCGATTCTTTAACTGAGTGAAACTGAATCAAATCAGTGGAATACTTAGGACAAAATCTGACTGTGTTTCCTCCTTCAACAACCCACTTACCCAAACCTAGTGCTGCTGAAACAATTCCATCAGTAGATTTTTGAGGAGGCAGAGGATAGAAGTTATATGACTTTGCTACACCTGAAAAATCAGGATAGAATCTGTTCTCATGATTATTTCCTACCATCTTCTGAATTATCACCGCCATCTTTTCTTCTTCAGATCGGTAGGATGTAACCTTAATATAATTTTTTGCATTCTGATAGAAAGTTGATGCGTAAACTCTTTTAATTGTTGTGAGAAGATCGTTAAGGCGTATGAGTGGATTAGCATTATCATTTGGAATCATGTAAGTCTGATAAACACCGGCGAATGGATGATACTGTGAGTCTTCTAACAAACTAGATGATCTTACTGCAAGCGGATTTCTTATGATATCCAGAAACGCCGCAAGCTCACCAAGGATATCCTCCGGGAATTTTGATGCTTCCAGAAATTTTTGAGTTATCTCTTCATCGTTATCGCAATGAAGAGCAAAACTTCTCAGGTTGTTCATATCCAGAAAATCATCAAAGACATTCGTTGCAAGTACAATTGCCGGAGGAACATAAATTAGTACATCTTCAAACTGATCGCGAAGTTGATAATCATTAATGAGTGTGTTAACAAATCCAAGGCCCCTCGCTTTGCCACCCAAAGAACCGCCGCCAATTCTTGCAAAGCTGCTTTCAGGATCGAATGTTTCTTTATTGAAGTCAGTTATTATTCCCCGCTGGCGGGACATTCTATAATTGTGTATTGAATGTACGAGGTCTTCTCTTAATGCTTCCCCAGTTTGATAATCTGAAACTTTTCTCGGTCTTAGCCTGTGTGCAAGCCAGAATTCAGTTCTTGCTTTGAACCAGTTTGAAAAGTGATTTCTTTCTGCATGAAATTTTATACTTTCCATCGGGACAATTTTTAACTGATCTTCCATACTCTTCAAATCGTTTGCTCTTCCAACCTCAACGCCATCTGCTGTTTTGAAAATAAAATCACCAAAACCAAAATTGTTATTCATAAAATGCTGAAGCCTGGTTATAAGGATTGGGGAATCCTTCAGAATAAAATTAGCCCCGGCTTTCTTCGCATCTTCCTCATTAGATGAATCATTAGAAGTTAGCAGGATAGGAATGTCACTTACTGCTTCTTTAACTGCTTTTGTAAATTTTATTCCTGCCGTCTCATCAAGCTCACCATTTTTGGGGAAGGCAATGTCTGAAATAATTCCCAGAACCAGTTCTTTATATCTGTCAAAATAATCCCATGCTTCTTCATAGTTTGTGCAAAGAAGAATTTTTGGTCTGGCACGCATTCTTAAATATTTATGAGTCAGATTAATTCCTTCAGAGATTAATCTCTGACTTTGCTTCAGCATTTCGGTGTAGATTATTGGAAGGAATGCAGAATAATATCTTACACTATCTTCAATCACAATTACGTTTTGAACACCGACTATCTTGCTGTCGTGTTCTACATTGAGTCTGTCTTCTAAATATTTTATTATTCCGATTATTATTCTAAAGTCACCTGTCCAGTTAAATACTTTATCGAATACAGAACTTTCGGGATTCATTAAAAGAGATTTTAACTCTCTGTTATCGTGTGCGAGAAGAACAATTGGTATATCAAGTCCGGATTGTTTTACGAGCTTGGCAAAACTCAGAGCCGTCATATCCTCGATGTGCATCGTGGTGATGATTAAGTCAAAGCGACCTTCTTCTTTTACACGATTGATCGCATCATACCCGCTTGAAACTCTTGTTAATTCAGGTGAGTGGCTGAGGTTTAGACCCTGGTATTCATTTCGGATGAGTTCATATAATCTGCCGTCTTCTTCAAAGAGGTATAAATCGTAAAGGCTGGAAACAAGAAGGATGTTTGTTACACGGAGACGCATAAGGTTCTGAAAACCCTGGAAACGGGTTCCGTAACCGTGCTCAACCCAATCGGCTTCGGGATTACTTTTAAATTCTTTTATGTAATCCATTCGTTTTTAATCAAATGCTTATTTCAAAAAATATTAAGAATTCAAACCTGATGTAATTTACAATTTTTAGTCATCAAATTCTTTTTAGAATTAGGAAAAAAAAGGCGAAGCAAGTAAGGAGGCTACAACCTGCTTCGCCGAGAAATTGATGACTTTTTAGAATTCAGAATAATTAAGTCATCAAAAGAAATTAATTAGACAACCCCCTGATCAATCATCGCATCTGCAACTTTTAGGAAACCTCCGATGTTTGCACCGTTTACATAATTGCCCGGAGTTCCAAATCTGTCTGCCATTTCAACACAGGTATTGTGAATGTTTTTCATAATAAGTTGAAGTCTTGCGTCAACTTCTTCTCGTGTCCATGGAAGCCTTTGGCTGTTCTGCGACATTTCTAAACCGGATACGGAAACACCTCCAGCATTTGCTGCTTTACCAGGACCATATAATATTTTATTTTCAAGAAAGATATTTACACCTTCTATGGTAGTGGGCATATTAGCTCCTTCGCTAACAACATAAACGCCATTCTTAACCAGATTCTGTGCATCAATCCAGTTTATTTCATTTTGTGTTGCACTTGGAAATGCACAATGTGCTTTATGATCCCATAATGGATTATGGTCAAGGTTTGGGTCAATAGCAAAATAAACTGCGTTTTTATATTTATCGACGTACTCTTTTATTCTTCCACGTCTGACATTTTTCAGTTCCATTATGAAGTTCAGTTTTTCTATGTCGATTCCCTCTTGATCATAAATGTAACCATTGGAATCGGAAATTGTAACTGGTTTGGCTCCAAGTTCAAGCAGCTTTTCAATTGTATACTGAGCAACATTTCCGCTTCCTGATACTAAACAGGTCTTGCCCTCAAGTGTTTGATTTTTCGTACCAAGCATTTCAGCTGCAAAGTAGACAGCTCCGTATCCTGTAGCTTCAGGACGAATTAATGAACCTCCCCAGTTAAGGCCTTTACCAGTAAGAACTCC
>JACZKK010000142.1 GCA_014860115.1 Ignavibacteriaceae bacterium | reverse complement strand
GATAAAGACTTGCGAAAAACTGCTGCGGATTTTATTAATCACGAACCAGAAGAGAAGATTGCAAATGTAATATTCGAGTATGGGGAAGAGAAGAATTCCCGAAAGATCGCGCGCCAGATTTCCGAAGCCAGAAAAGTAAAGAAAATCAAAACCACTGATGAACTAAAAAAAATAATTTCATCAGTAACAAATCCAAAATATTTAACGAAGACATTGTCACGCGTTTTTCAGGCTTTGAGGATTTATATAAATGATGAGCTTGGTGCACTGAAGTCGTTTCTTAATAATTCTGTGCCTGTATTAAGAAAGGGAGGCAGATTGGTTGTTATCAGTTACCATTCCCTAGAAGACAGAATAGTAAAAGATTTTTTTAAGTATGAAAGTTTAAGTTGCGTTTGTCCTCCCGATTCACCGATTTGTACTTGTGGCAAAGTGAAGCGATTAAATATTATCTCAAAAAAGCCGATAACTCCATCGGAAATAGAAATTACAAATAATAAAAGAGCTCGCAGCGCAAAATTAAGAGTTGCAGAAAGAGTATGAAAAAAAGTTCTAAACCATTAATAATTATTATCACCGCTTTACTGGTTTTGATAACAATTATTATTCTCATTTCCCAGGGACTTCGCTTGAAATATGAAGAGTTACAAAGACAGCTTGCTCAATTGGAAAGTCAAGTGAAGACAGAAAAGACTCAATCCGTTGGATTGCAGGCTAATTATCAGATGCTTACAGCTGAAGATGTAATTAAAAAATATGCAACGAATAAACTTGGTTTAGTAGCTACCGGTTCTGATCCAGTCAGAAAAGTAATATTGTCCACTGAAGACATTGCCAAACTATCTGAAAGTGTATGGAAGGTTAATGAATAATTCACGAGTGCTGCTAATACTGATTATTGTTGTGCTCATTTTTAGTGCACTTGTGCTTAGGCTGGTTAATCTCCAGGTAGTCAGGAGCGATGAACTTAGTTTTTTTGCAAAGAGACAGCAAACTAATACTCAAACAGTAAAGGCAGATCGAGGCTTTATTTACGATCGCAATGATGTCCTGCTGGTTTACAATCGAAATGACTATTCATTTTTTGTTGATCTTCGAATGCTTCCCGCATCTGAGAAAGACAGACTGGCTAAAATGTTTTCAAAAGTAATGGGGAAGAACAAACTTCATTATTCGAAACTTCTGAAAGCCAGTGGAAAGACAATCTGTCTTGAGAAAAAAGTTCCCTTTGAAAAATCATTGGATCTTTTCGAGTACAAAAATCCTGCTTTCTTTTATGTTGAAGAACCAGTAAGTGTATTCCATTATGGCTCACTGGCTTCTCATATTCTTGGATATGTTGATAATGATTATAAAGGTGTAAGCGGTATCTCAAAAAGCTTTAATGATGCGTTGAAAGGTAAAGATGGTTTTAGAATGGTTGAAAGAAATGCTATGGGTGATATTATATCTATTTCAGAGAAGCAAACCAGACCATCTGTACCCGGGGATGATGTTTATCTAACAATTGATAAACGATATCAGGCAATTGTTGAAGAAGAGCTGAAGCAAAGTTTAAAATTAACATCGGGTGAATCTGCTACCTGCATAATTATGAATCCAAATTCAGGTGAGATTCTCGCAATGGCAAACATTAGCGATTACGATCCGAATCATTTTTGGAAATACGGTGACTTTGAAAGAAAAAATCGTGCTATCACAGATTCATACGAACCAGGTTCCACATTCAAAGCAATTACGTTTGCTGCACTTCTTGAGGATAAAGCTTGTAATGAATCTGAACGTATTAATGTTGAGAACGGCGTTTATAAATTCGGGAATAACTACATCAGGGATACACATAAATTTGAATCGCTGTCCGTTAGAGGAATATTTGAAGAATCAAGCAACATCGGTACTGCTAAACTAATTCAGCGGATGAGCGATGAAAAATTTTATCAGTATGTAAGAAGCTTTGGCTTTGGAACTTTTACTTCGATCTCATTACCCGGAGAGGTTACCGGAAAACTTGTAGATCTTGAAAAGTGGACAAAACAGACAAAAACTTATATGTCATTCGGCTATAGTATTTCGGCAACTCCGCTTCAGCTTACAAATGCTTTTTGTGCAGTAGTCAATGGTGGAATACTTTATCAACCGCAAATCGTTAAAAGACAGGTTGATAAAAATGGAAATACAGTCAGAGAATATTCTCCGGTGGAAGTTAGAAGAGTCATATCTGAAAGAACATCTGAAAGAATGCGAAGTTTGTTATTGGGAGCTGTGCAAAAGGGAACTGGCAGTCAGGCAAAAATTGAATCGCTTTCAATTGGAGGAAAGACAGGCACATCAAAAATTATTGTAGATGGTAAATATTCAAATAGCCATTACTATTCATCTTTTATCGGATTCTACCCGACTGAAAATCCTACTATAGTTTGTTATGTGTTGATAAGTAAACCGAAGGGACACTATTACGGTGGTCTGGTTTCAGCACCGGTGTTTAAAAATATTCTCACAAGGATTTATGAACTCGAAAAAGGAAAATATGATCAGCATAAACCGAACACTGATATAAAAATTGCTGAGAATAAATACCAGAGTTCAAATTATGAGTTTGTTCATAAAGAATCAAAGCACGCTAACGAATTAAACGAAAGCCGTAATGTCTTTGCAGCTGATAATAACCAGAATTTAATGCCGGATCTTAAAGGTAAAACTATTAAAGAAGCATTATCGGTATTGAATGATTTAGGGATTAAATGGAGCGTCACAGGATCCGGTGTTGTTGCAGAGCAAAGTATTCCTCCCGGGCAAACGATAAATAAAAGAAAGACCTGCATACTCACTTGTTCACAGATTAGCACAACAGGAGCGAGGATTTACTGATGCTGCTAAGTGAATTATTAAATAAAATTAAGGCTGTTCAGGTTGTAGGAAATTTACCTGCACGTGAAGTATCCGGTGTTGAATACGATTCGCGAAAAGTTGTTGATGGATCAGTCTTTGTTGCAATGAAAGGTTTCAATACTGATGGTCATTTCTTTATTCAGGATGCACTTAATAAAAAAGCAGTTGCAATTGTTGTAGAAAACAGTGAATCAATCCCTGATTCGCTTGTCAGTCAGTTCAAGGCTGTTAAAATTGTTGTTAATGATAGTCGCCAAGCACTTGCGGAAATTTCTAATGCGTTTTTCGATGAACCATCAAAAAAACTAAGACTGATTGGGATAACCGGAACTAACGGAAAAACAACCACATCTTATTTCTTAAAAAATATTTATGAGACTGCAGGATACAAAGTTGGGTTAATGGGAACGATTTCAAATTATATCGGCAATGAAAAAATTGATTCAAAGTTAACAACACCTGAATCGAATGATCTGAATAAAATGTTGAGCCAGATGCATATTGCCGGATGTGATTATTCTGTTATGGAAGTTTCATCTCATTCACTTGCATTGAAGAGAGTTCACGGCTTACACTTTTCGTTTGCAGTCTTCACCAATATAACACCCGAGCATCTCGATTTTCATCGTGATTTTGAAAATTATGTTAAAGCCAAAAAAACATTATTTGATGAATTGCCGCTTTCATCCTCTGCAATTTATAATAGTGATGAGCTGCATAGTATTGATGTTATTAGAGATTGTCACAGCCTGAAATATTCATTCGGAACAAAGAACGATTCACAATTCAGAATTTCTGACATTAATTGTGATCTCTCCGGTACATCTTTCAAATTAAACTTTGCGAATAAAATTTACGAATTAAGAACATCGTTAGTTGGAGATTTTAATGCGTACAATGCTGCAGGAGCCTTTGCAACAGCCAAATTATCAGGATTAAAAGATGAAGTAATTGCTGAAGGGATAACTACTACACCTCAAGTTCCCGGCAGGTTTGAAATTTTAACTAATGGAACAAGAAAAGTTGTAATTGATTATTCGCACACTCCAGATAGTCTTGAAAAAACTTTGATGGTAATTAGAAAAATCACGGGAAATAAAAATCCTGTTTATACAGTTTTTGGATGCGGAGGAAACAGGGATAAACTTAAACGTCCGGTGATGGGAAAGATTGCTACCGAATTAAGTGATCAAGTGATTGTAACCTCTGACAATCCAAGGAATGAAAATCCTTCAGCAATAATTGAAGAAATAAGATCAGGTATAGCAAAAGATAATTACCAGGTAATCGAAGACAGAGAAGCTGCAATTGAAGAAGCAATTAAGAAGAGCGAAAAATATTCTGTGATTCTTATTGCTGGAAAAGGTCACGAGGACTATCAGGAAATCGGTGGTGTAAGACATCATTTCTCTGATAAAGAAGTAGCAAAAAATGTTCTTGGAATTTGAAAAAGGTTCACCTGAACATAGAAGATATTTTTAATCTTCCCGGTTCAGTAATCTTTGAACCTGATAAATTGAAAAACATAAACTATGTATCAATTGATTCAAGAAAGATTAAGCCGAACACTTTGTTTATAGCATTAAAAGGAGAACGATTCGATGGACACAATTTTGCTAAGGATGCAATTAAGAATGGAGCAGCAGCGATAGTTATTAATAAAAAAAGATTAAATCAGTTTAATGATGTTAAAGTTTCGATTGTAACTGTTAAAGACACAAAGATTGCGTTGGGAGATATTGCCAGGATTTGGAGAAAAAAAATAAATGCAAAGATTATTGGAATCACAGGAAGTTCGGGAAAAACAACACTAAAAGATATGCTTTCACAACTGCTGTCTGAAAAATATTGCGTGAATAAAACCGAAGCAAATAATAATAACCATATTGGTGTTCCGTTAACAATCTTGAATACTAATGAAAAGCATCAAGTACTGGTTGCAGAACTCGGAACAAATCACTTTGGTGAAATACCGTACACAGCAAGCATTCTTTCACCAGATTATAGTTTGATTACAAACATCGGTGATTCACATCTTGAATTCTTGAAAACAAAAAGTGGTGTTTGGAAAGAAAAATCTTTTCTGTTTGAAGAAACGATCCGAAATGGCGGAAAAGTTTTTCTCAACTATGATGATCCAATAATTAAGGCGAAACATTCCAGTAAAGGAAAACAGATTAGTTATGGTTTCTCTGGAAGAGTTGATGTTCGAGGTAAAATCAATTCTTATACAGACGATGGCAAACCTATAGTCGGAGTATCGTTCAAAAAAAAGAATTATGAATTTACACTGCCTATTTACGGTGACCAAAGTGCGAAAAATTTTATTGCTGCCTGTGCAGTTACACTAGAAATGGGATTATCAATTGACCAGATAAAAAATGCAGTAAAAATGTTGAAAGCACCTATAGGTAGACTTGATGTACAGCAATATAAAAACTTTATTTTGATTGATGATACATACAATGCAAATCCGGACTCAACCAGGACAGCAATTGAATTAGTCGGAAGGATTAAAACATTTAAAAGAAAAATTCTCATGCTGGGTGATATGC
>JACZKK010000141.1 GCA_014860115.1 Ignavibacteriaceae bacterium | reverse complement strand
CCGGAAGTTGAAAGCAGAACTCCAAGTTCGGAAAATATTTTATCGGCTGACGGTTGATTTCTCTCATAGAAGAGTAATGAACCGAATTTAAAACTATTTGAGTAATGATCTAAAGCTGTTTCGCTGGAAGTTAAAACATATTCCGGGGTATAAGTATGTATCAGATCGTTTCTTATTTCATCATTTAATTTTTCATCAAGCAATAGAACGGCATTTCCTGATTTTAATAGACCTATGTATGCTGCAATACAGTCATAAGTGTTTGAAGTAAAAAGGAATACTATTCCTTTATTTGATAATTTAATTTTATTAGCGATAGTATCTGCATCAGTTTCAAGCTCTGAATAAGTAATGGATTTACTCGTTGCAGTATCAATACAAACAGTTCGATTAGAAAAGGTTTTTAAATTGTGCCAAAAATAATTTAAGTCAGTGTGCATTTAATTCCTGATTAATAAGAAAACAATAAAGTAGTATAGTAGCTAAAACAAAGCATCGAATACAAGTAAAATCTCTTCAATAAAATCTGATTAACATAAAGTAACTTTTTTCACTTCAAATTTACAAAAAATGCTTCCTTTAATATGCCAATAATCACTAAATTTTTATGCTATCTATCATAATTGTTGTTTACCTTATCTATCACATTCTACCAGGCGAAAAAGAATGAACTCTAAAAGTTGATTTGGAATCTTCATTAACTGTTTGAATTAAAAGTCATATCACTTTGTAAGTAGATAATACGTAATGTATTTTAGTATTTAGTTGCAATAAATATTTTCACAGACTGATTCTGATAATGATCCTCAAAACCAACTGCCGTTTCTTCAAAGGTGACAGACCTTGCAAACCTCATAAAGAGCAGGGAGTAAAATGTGATGATTGTAATTACTACCAATCAATTTCATTTAAGATCCTCATCATAAAACTTGATGCTGTCGGTGATGTTCTTAGAACAACTTCAATCCTTAAGCCGCTAAAGAAAAAATATCCCGATTGTTATATCGAATGGTGTACAAGATATAACTCGCTGGAGCTCTTTAAAAATAATCCACTTGTTGATGAGGTGATTACAATTGAAGACGATGCTCTCAGCAGAATTAAAGCTGAGGAGTATGATATCGTTATTAATCTTGATACCTCAAAGTTCAGTTCAGCAATAGCTGCAAATGCATCTGCAAAAGAAAAATTCGGATTTGTATTAAGTAAAAAAGGTTATGTTGAAGCAACTTCTGATCATGCTCGACAGTGGCTGGAAATGAGTGCTTTTGATGATTTCAAGAAATCAAATCAAAAATCATATCAACAGATAATGTATGAAATCCTAAATCTGGATTTACCAGTAGAACATCCAATAATTCATATTTCAGAAAAAAATAGAGCAAAGATTGCAGCAAAAGATTTTGTGAAGAATATAACTTCGCAAAAACCTGTAATCGGACTTAATGTTGGTGTTGGTACAAAATGGCCTGGCAAAGGATGGTCGTTTAAGAGTTGGCAGGAGTTAACTGAAAAGCTTGGTACTGATAAATACAATTTACTCTTACTGGGAGGCCCGGAGGAAATCGCCATTACCAATCAATTAAAAGCAGAATATAAATACCTTATTAATACAGGGTGTGGTAATTCATTACTTGAATTTGCTGCTATTGTTGATTTATGTGATTTGGTTATTACTGCAGATACTCTGGCTCTTCATATTGCTACAGCACTTGAGAAAAAAATAGTTGCACTGTTTGGTCCAACTTCAGCGAATGAAATTGAACTTTATGGAAAGGGGATTAAATTATTTTCGCCTGGAGGTTGTAGCTGTTATTACAGGAAATATTGTTCAGAAGATAAATCTTGTATGGAGAGAATAACAGTTGATATGGTTGTTGATGCGATTGATCTATTGATGAAAAAATAAAATTATTTAATTTATCAAATTACTTCAGAAACTAATCCATCCTTAAGTTGATACTTCTTCTTAGATTTTTCACAGGATGCGAATCCGGCCTTATCAAAATTTAATCTCTTACCAGCTTCAGATACCCATCCTAAAATTTTACCTGGGACACCAACAACCAACGCATAATCAGGAACGTCTTTTGTTACAACTGATCCGGCACCAATCAAAGAGTGTTTACCTAATGTAATACCACAAACAATTGTAGCATTTGCACCGATAGATGCACCTTCTTTTACAAGTGTTTTCACGTAAAATTGAGCACCAACTTGCGGATATTTACATTTTGGATCAAGAATATTGGTGAATACCATTGAGGGACCACAGAAAACATAATCTTCAAGAGTAACGCCTTCATAAATGGAAACGTTGTTCTGAACTTTACAGAAGTCGCCTATTGAAACATTGTTACCTACATTCACATTTTGACCAAACACACATTTCTTACCAATCTTAGTTCCGCTCTGAATATGACTGAAGTGCCAAATTTTCGTTCCATCACCTATTACACAGTTCTCATCAACGTAAGCTGATTCATGTTTAAAATAATTCATTTTAAATTCCTTTTTTATACTTCATCGCATATGGATGAATTTCATCTTTTGTTTCAATAACCGAAGCTGTCCTGAGTTTTTGCACGAGTGTGATTGACGGTCTCGCATCTTCAATACCAAAACCATTTCCTTTGAGAGTTTCCTCATAAACCCGGGTATGCAAATCCGTAAATCCATCAGAGAATTGTACTTCCTCACCATCAACAGTGATTGATCTGAAAGTTGGTCCCCCTTTTATTACATCTTCATCAGGAAGATCATTTCTATCCGTTGATAGAAACCATTTAACATTTGCATTTTCCAACTCGATGAAACCACTCATCCTTTTAGTATCCTTTAAATGTAAGATACAAGTTTGCGGATTTCCAAAAAGCCAGATTAGAAAATCAAAAAAATGTATCCCGATATTAGTTGCGATACCGCCTGATTTTTCTGCCATACCTTTCCAGGAAAAGTAATACCACAAACCCCTGGATGTTACGTAAGATAAAACAACTTCGTGTTTTTTATTTGATTTTTCCCCGGATAATTTTTTCTTTAATTCCATTAGTGCAGGATGAACCCTGAGTTGTAATACATTAAAAACTCTACTTGAGGATTCACGCTCTAACTCTTGTAAAGCATCCAGATTCCATGGATTGAGTACTAGGGGTTTTTCACAGATTGCGTGAGCTCCTACTCTCAGCGCGAGTCTTATGTGTGCATCGTGTAAATTATTAGGTGAGCAAATAGAGAGATAATCAACTTGATGTTCCTTGTTTTCTCTTCTCAATTTTTCGAGATGTCTGTCAAATCGTTCGAACTCAGTGAAGAAACTTACATCCGGAAAATATTTATCAAGAATTCCAACCGAATCGTGCGGATCAACTGCTGCTACTAATTCATTTCCAGTTTCTTTAATTGCTTGCAGATGTCTGGGTGCTATATATCCGGCGACTCCGGTTATTGCAAAATTTTTCATTAATCTTTGTTGTTAAGCTTTAAATATGTTCTTTGATTTTATTCCTCTTGATTCAAAAGCATTTCTGGAATCCACGATAACTTTTGAGTTTTGAGCGATAAACTTATAATCAAATATAGAATGATCCGTGCTCAAAACAACAAGATCAAAACTATTGAGCTTTTCTTTCGTCAGTTTAACAGATTTCATGTTATAATCATATTTTCTTGTTTTAGGAAGCATAGGTATCAGAGGATCAGAATATTCAACTTTTGCACCTTTTTCACGATAGATTTCAATTAATTTAAGTGATGGAGATTCTCTCATATCATCGATGTCCTTTTTATATGCAGCTCCAAGAATAAGAACTTTGGATCCATTTAAAGTTTTTTTGAACTTATTGAGAGCTTCCATCGATCTCTCAACCACATAATATGGCTGATGTGTATTTATTTCACCAGCAAGTTCGATGAACTTTGTATTTATCTCGAATTCTCTTGCTTTCCAGGTTAAATAAAATGGATCAATTGGAATGCAGTGTCCGCCAAGTCCGGGACCGGGATAAAAAGGTTTAAACCCAAACGGTTTTGTAGATGCTGCTGTTATGACTTCCCATATATCAATATTCATTCTATCGAAAACCATCTTTAACTCGTTAACCATTGCAATATTTATTGATCGGTAAATATTCTCAAGAAGCTTACTTGCTTCTGCAGCTTTTGTTGATGAGACAGGAATAGTTTTTATTATCACCAAATCATAAAGTGCTTGAGCAATTTTAAGGCACTTTGGTGTAACACCTCCAACAACCTTTGGTATTGTTACAGTCGAAAAATCTTGATTGTTGGGGTCTTCGCGTTCGGGACTGAAAGCTAAATAAAAATCTTTTCCAACTTTGAATTTATTTTTACCTGCTTTGACTGCATTTTCAAAAAGTGGTTTCAGAATTTCATCTGTCGTTCCTGGATAGGTTGTTGACTCAAGAGTAACTAGTTGACCTTTTCTAAGATACTTTGCGATAGTTTTTGCTGTATTAACTACATAAGACATATCCGGTTCACGATGTTCATCCAGTGGAGTGGGGACACATATAATTATAGCATCAACTTCTGGAAGCCTGGAAAAATCCGTTGTTGCTTTTAACTTTCCTGATTTAACTGCTTCTTTGATCTTCTTTCCATTTATATGCTTTATATAGCTTTTCCCCTGCAAGAGTAGCTTTACTTTTTTATCATCAAGATCAAATCCTAATACATTAATTTTTTTTGCAGCGAATGCGAGACCCAGTGGTAAACCCACATATCCCATTCCCACGATTCCTACTTTTACCGATTTATTTTTTATTTTATCTAAAATGTTCATTTTTTTATCCATATATGGTGATTTTATTGATTTCTTATTGAATGTCTTAAAATAATCCACTTAATCTTTATTTGGTAATAATGATTTGAAATTATCTTAAAAAGACTCCCCTCTATTATGCCTAATAGTAATAAGTTTAATCTGTGCTTAAATGTCGCCATTATTATGCCAATTATTAAATATTAGCTTAGTACTAAAATAAATGAAAAGAAAATACTTTTACTTGATTGGATTGTTATTGATAGAATATTTTAGAAAACTCATAGAATTATGGATTTTGTTCAGCGGATTGAGTTGAGATGTATTGCTTCAGTAAGATGTTATAAAC
>JACZKK010000140.1 GCA_014860115.1 Ignavibacteriaceae bacterium | reverse complement strand
ATACAAAGATGTGCCGGGTTTGTTAATGTGGCTATTAGGTAATGAAAATAATTACGGTCTTTTCTGGGGAGGTGCTGAAACCGAAGATATTCCGGTTGGTGAAACTTTAGAGTCAGTAAGAGCAAGACACATGTATAAGCTCTTCAACGAAGGAATTCAGGAAATTAAAATATTTGATACAAGTCATCCTGTAGCAATTTGTAATGGAGATTTACTTTTCATTGATATCATAGCTGAAGAAGTTAAAGACATGGATGTTTTTGGTGTGAATGCATACAGAGGTGTTTCTTTTACTGATCTCTTTGATACAGTAAAAGAAAAATTAAATGTGCCTGTTATGTTTACTGAATTTGGTGCCGATGCATTTAATGCCGTTGAGATGCGAGAAGATCAGCTAATGCAAACAAAATACTTTTTAGGTAATTGGAAAGAAATTTTTCAACACGCTTATGGTAATGACAAAACTGGAATTTCAATTGGAGGTATGACTTTTCAATTCAGTGATGGTTGGTGGAAGTATTTACAGGAAAGTAATTTAGATGTACACGATACTCACGCTTCCTGGTCTAATGGTGGATATAGCGAGGATTATATTGAGGGCGAGAATAATATGAATGAAGAGTGGTTTGGTATTTGTGCTAAAGGTCCAACGGATGCAAATGGCATATATGAGTTATATCCACGTGCTGCTTATTACGCTTTAAAGGATGCATTCAAAATCAATCCATATGATGATAACATTGATGCCGCAGTCATCCAATATCACTTTGACAAATTAGTTCCAGCGGAATACGTATTAAAAGCCAGGGGTGACAAAGCAGCACTTGAATCATCGAAAAATAGTCTGATTCGTTTAAGCGGATTGTATCTCAAGCTTGAAACCTACAGCACCGGCGGAGATAAGATAGTTACACCGGATGAACCAATACCGGGAAGCACATTATACCCCCGTTTCTTGGGCTTTGACCATTTGGAATCATTCTTCGCAGAATTTGAAGCAAACCCTGCACCAAATTTAACAGGTAGTTTATCCTTAAACGTATTGGGTAACGTACCTGATAATCCAATTAATGAAATATTTTATGAAAATCGGGGAAGACCAATAACAGTTCCTGTTCCAACAGAACAAGGCGAAGTTACATTAAGCGGACTTGAGAGAGTAGCGGTGTATCAAGCAAGCGTAGAGTGGGATCACTCATTATTTAAACTAGATGCATTCTACCGCACAGGTCATTATCATTGGGGCTATGAAGGTGATTTTTTCGGATTATACCCAGAAGCAAATTACGGACCCAATATAGATATATATAATGGCTTAGCCCCGTCCGGTTTTGAAATAGCTGGGAAGGATTTTCTTGATGGACTAAAAATTGCTTTTGGACCAGAACTTTGGTGGGGTGCAAATCCGGCAATATTATTGAAATACAGACGTGAGTTAGGACCAGTTGAAATCACTGGTATTTATCATGAAGATTTAGACCAAGCGACTCGACCTGTAAGTTCCTTCGCAATACCTGTTCCACAAACAAGAAGAGCAACATTACATCTTTCATCCAAATTAGGAATATTAGGTTTTGAAGTGGGTGGGATATGGTCGGGCAGCACTAAAGCAGGTGACATTTTCCAATTGGCTACCGGAGATGAGGGCAGCTATTTAATTCTGCAGGACAAAATTAAAGACTCTGATGCATTTGGTGGTAAGGCAAAGATCACTCTTTCAAGCGGCAGATGGAATTGGTATGCTGAAGGAGCCGTGCAAGGTTTGGTCGCTGATGGCGGAGTGAATCAGTCTCTTACGTTTACAGGTTGGAGATTAAAAGGAAGCGGACTGGGAAATAATTATAATTTTCTTTCCGGATTAGCCGTTACACTTGGTGAGTTTCAAATTTCTCCAAACTTTTTATGGCAGAAACCAATTGAAGGACCGATTCCAGGTGATGTACCCGCTCCGGGCAGACCAAGAAATATTTTATCCGATCCTTTTGCAGTATTGGGAAATCGCGAAGCAACTGCCGGAGAATTACTAATTACTTATGATCCTACTCCAGCTACCTGGATGTATGCCTGGGATAGTGACGAAAGAGAAGATGCTAAATTTGCATTCAGTGCCGGATATATTTTCAGACATCATCCAACAACCAGAGATGCATCTATCGGTATTTTGGCGGATGGCAGAACAATTTTTGCTTTCCCCGGCGCTCCTCCTGCTCGCGACTTGTGGGAAGTTTATACACGTATCGTTTCGAAGTTAACCCCAAGTTTTGGGTTGATAGCTAACCTGTATGGCGGCTTGGGTCAGGCAAACGGCAGCAACGAAAGACTTATTGAAAGATATGGAGGTGATATTCGTTTTGTTACCAACAGCTTTAAAATTATTACTGAAGTAAAGGTAAACGATTGGGGTCCATACGATTATCATAGAGATTTCAACTTAACCTATCCGCTTCAATTAGCCGCAGATGTCTCGGTTCAGTTTGGAATACCGGAATGGTTCTATTTACCACAAACCAGATTAGGAGTGCTGGCAACCTGGCGCTCGCTTGATAAATATTCACCACGCTACTGTCCAACAACATATCTTAATGTATTAGGTGAACCTGTTTGTGATCCTAAC
>JACZKK010000139.1 GCA_014860115.1 Ignavibacteriaceae bacterium | reverse complement strand
AAGCAGCAGACCAAAATCTTACTTCCGCAAAATATAATTATGCAATTTTATTGATTAACGGAATTGGGGTTCAGTGGGACCCCTTCAATGCATTCATATTGTTTCAAAGTGCCGCAATTGATGGGATGATTCAATCACAATATGTCGTTGGAATTTTATATACAGATAATCTTACAGTCAAGCGTGATTATAACTTAGCTTATTATTGGATTAAAAAGGCAGCCGACAATGACTATGATCCCGCAAAAGATATTGTTGCAAAACTTGAACCCAGAGTCTCACAAAATGTTGTGGATTCTCTTCTGAATTATTCAGGCAAACCTGAAGATAAAAATCCGATTCCTGATGCATCCGAAAATCTTACTTCTTCACTCGGTTTGGTATTTATTGATTTTGAGACAATCACAGACTCTGCAATTACTATTACTGATAGTATGCTGATTGATAACATAGATGTAATTGGTACAGACAGTCTTACAAAAATTCTGCTGGCTGATAAGCCAAAAAATTTGAATGAGCTCGCAAACCCCCGCAATATTGAAATGCTGAATTCGCTTGCTGATAATGGAAGTCCGGAAGCTCAGGCAATTCTTGGTAAAATGTATGAACAAGGTATTTACTATAATAGAAATTTAGTTGATGCCGGAGTCTATTATTATCGCGCATTAAGAAATGATTCACCATCAGGGACTTATTTGTTATGGCAGTTATCACAGCAAACGGATTTCCAGGAAATTGTACGGAGTGAAAGTGAAAACGGAAATATCGTTGCACAATATCTATGGTATGGTCTAACAGCAATTGGTTTTGACAGACGAATTGCAATTTCAGATGCTTTGAATTTACTCGATCAATCTGCAGATGCTTTTTACCTGCCTGCGATGGTTGAATCAGGACTGAATTACTACTCTAACAGATTGGGCAGATATAATGCCGAAACAGGTTTAGGCATTTGGAATACCGCATCGCAATTAGGAAGTAAAGAAGCTGAAATCAGGTTAACAGCATCAAGACTTCTGGATGAATTCGGAGGATACAAAAAATCTGAAGATTTTAAGAAACTAAAAAAAGCTGCAGATCAAGGTTCACTTTTTGCAATGGTTACCGTGGGAATATGTAATGAACAAGGAATTGGTACATCTCAATCTAAATCTGAAGCAGTAAATTATTTCAAGATGGCAGCACAGCGTGGGAATCGTTTTGCTTATGAGGAATTGAAAAGAATATATGATGAAATGAGACCTGCAAATGCAATGTTTATTTTATCAAATTAATTTAAGATGAAAATTAAAACTAAGCTTCCTGATTGGGGAACAAGTATTTTTACAATAATGTCTCGTTTGTCAATTGAGCATAATGCTATAAATCTTGCACAAGGTTTTCCTGACTGGAATTGCGATGATGAATTACTTGAACTGGTTCATCATTTCCAGAAAAAAGGATTCAATCAATATGCACCGATGCAGGGAGTATTAAATCTACGAAAAGCTATTTCAGAAAAAATTGAAAAGCTTTATGGGAAAATCTATGATTTTGAAAATGAAATCACTGTAACTGCAGGTGCAACTCAGGCATTATATACAGCAATTGCTTCAGTTGTAAAATCTGGTGATGAAGTGATTGTGTTTGAACCGGCTTACGATAGTTACGTCCCGGATATTTTATCAAATGGCGGCATACCTGTTTACATTCCTCTAAATCAAAATAATTATTCATTTGATTGGGATTTGGTCCGCAATACGATTTCCCACAAAACAAAATTGATAATCATCAACTCGCCTCATAATCCAACCGGAAGCTTGGTCACTCAAGAAGATATTAAAGAACTTGAGAAAATTACAAGAGGAACAGAAATTTTAATAGTGAGTGATGAGGTTTATGAGCATATCACTTTTGATGGGCAGAAACATACTAGCCTCGCAAGTTCAGAGGAATTAGCTAAAAGAACATTTATCATTTCTTCCTTTGGAAAAACATATCACACAACCGGTTGGAAGATGGGTTATTGTGCTGCTCCAGAAAGTCTAACTAAAGAATTCCGGAAGATGCACCAGTTTATTGTGTTCTCGGTAAACACTCCGATTCAATATGCGTATGCAGAGTTTATGAAGCAGGAAGAAAAATATCTTTCGCTGGGAAATTTTTATGAGCATAAAAGGGATGTATTTCTGTCCGAAATTCAAAAGTCAAGATTCAAAAGTCAAAAGTGTTCAGGTACCTATTTTCAGATTCTTGATTATTCTTCAATCTCGGATAAACCAGATATAGAATTTTCTGAATATCTAACGAAAGAAATTGGTGTTGCTGTAATTCCACTATCTCCCTTTTATGAAAACAGAGAAAGCAGATCATTAATAAGAATTTGTTTCGCTAAATCTGATGACGTGCTTAGAGAAGCAGGAAAAAAGTTATCTGAGCTTTAGTGCTTCTTAGAGTCTTGGTGTCTTCGTGGCAAAAAGTTTAGCCACAAAGTCACAACGTTGTTTCGCTTGGAATTTTTAATATGGTTTTTAATAATTATTTTTCATAGAAATATTGAACAGAACAGAACAAATAAATCTTAGAAAAAAAGCTGCCATAATATCAATGACCATTGGTATTGGTATGTTCATCACAAAGATGACGGCATATTTTATAACTGGCTCGGTCGCAATTTTTTCTGATGCTGCAGAATCCGTTGTTCACGTTGCGGCAACAGGTATGGCATTATTCAGTATCATCCTTAGTTCAAAACCTGCTGATGAATCCCACCTTTACGGACACGGAAATGTTGAATACTTTTCTGCCGGTGTTGAAGGGTTCTTAATTGTTTTAGCAGCAGGCTTTATAATATACCAGGCTATACTTGATATAATTGCAGGACCAACTCTTGAATCGCTCAGCATTGGTGTAATTTTTATAAGTGCTGCCGGCGTTATAAACCTGGGGCTTGGATATTATCTGATACGAACCGGAAAAAAAACCAGCTCATTAACTCTTGTAGCTGATGGAAAGCACGTCCTTACTGATGCGATTACTAGCATCGGGGTTATAGTTGGAATTACTTTGGTTATCATTACTGATTTTGTTTTACTTGATCCAATCCTTGCAATAATAGTGGCACTAAATATTTTGTTTACTGGATATAAGTTGATAAGAGAATCAATAGGCGGATTGATGCACGAGACAAATCCGGTAATTCTAAAAAATATTTCCGACAGATTAATTTCAATTAAAAAAGATTACTGGATTGATATTCACGAACTACGTTACTGGCAGTCTGGTGACAGAACTTTTATTGATTTTCACTTGCTGCTGCCCTATTATTTCACGATTGAGCAATCTCACACAGAAGAGAAACGAATTGATGAAGAGCTTGAAAAAGAATTCCCAAATTCACAAATAAAAATACATTTCGATTACTGTGTACCGGAACTTTGTAAGTTCTGTGGTTACTATAAATGTGAAGTACGCAAGGAAGAGAAGACAATTAATTTTGAGTGGAATGTAGAGAAATCATCTGGGAAAGCGGTTTATAAGATTTTGGATTGAATGAAAAAACTTATTCTATGGTTTGAACCTTAGGATCCTTCACTTTGGTCAAGATCAGCAATCCAACAATAAAAAAGAATGCGATGGAGATGATTGCAATTCGTTGGTTACCGGAAAGAAAGCTAACCAATCCAAACACCAAAGGTCCAATTATCGCAGAACTTTTTCCGAAGAATGAATAAAACCCAAAGAACTCTGTTTTCTTTTCTGGTGGCGTTAGTTTGCTCATAAGACTTCGACTTGTTGACTGGCAAGAACCCATCGCAGCACCTGCAATTAATCCAACAACATAAAAACCTGTTTTATCATAAATAAAATATGCTAGTGCTACTGTTACAAGCCACATAAAGAGTGAAATTACAATTGTTCTCTTCTGCCCAATTTTATCTGCAACTATTCCCAGCAAAACCGAACCTGCAATTGCGGTCGTTTGAACCACAATGAAGAAGACAAGTAGTTCCATTTCAGAATATCCAAGAGTTGTGCTTGCATAATTGCCTGAAAAGAAAATAACTGTGTTCACTCCTTCAATGTAAAAGAAATAAGCTACAAGAAATATGGCAAGGTTCTTATAATATTTAAGATGTGTTAATGTTGACCAGACTCTCTCAAATCCAATTGCTATAAATGACTTTGTCCGTTCAACTTTATTTCTGGTTTCTTTTAGAAAGAAAAATAATGGGAGTGAAAACAAAAGGAAAAATAATGCAGCTACCGGAAAAGTCTCCTTTATCATCGACGCTTCTATAAACGGAAACACAATAGCCAGAGTTGCCAATGAACCAAGATATCCCATACCGAAACCGTAACCGCTTACTCTGCCAAAATTTTTTGGCGTTGTTATTTCAGGAAGAAATGCATCATAAAAAACGAGTCCTGCTTCAAAACCAACATTAGCAAGCACAAAAAGAAAAATTCCCCAGAAGATTTGTCCGGGTCCGATAAAATAAAGTGAAGATGTTCCTAGAATACAAAGAAGCGTAAAGAATACAAGAAATCTTTTTTTGCCGGCACTGTAATCGGCAATTGCACCAAGCAGAGGCGAGATGAATGCAGTTATGATCATTGCTATACTTGTGCTGATGCTCCAATACAAATCACCAATGGCTTCATTTCCGGCAACTGTCTTTTTAAAGTAAACAGCATAAAGAAAAGTTACAACGATTATTGAAAAAGATGTGTTAGCAAAATCAAAGAGAGTCCAGACAAAAACTCTGCCTTTTTCTTTCATCCGCTACTACCTTGAAGGTGAGATTGATTCTTCGACAAGTCCCCTGCCCGTTTTATTAAGCTTACCTTCTTTTTTTTCTTCAGCAAGGATAGCATCTAGAATTCCGTTAATGAATTTTGCACTGCCTGCTGTGCTGTAATCTTTGGCAATTTCAATTGATTCATTTATCGATACTTTCGGTGGGATGTCCGGAAAATGAAGAAGTTCACAAATACCTATTCTAAGAAGTATCTTGTCTATCAAGGCAATCCGGTTCATTTCCCAGTTCGTAACGCGCTGAATTATTCTTCCATCAAGATCTTCAATATTAGCAAGAACTTTTCGAATCAGCTCCTGCGCAAATGCTTTGTCAACTTCATCTGTAACATCTTTAAGAATCTCTAAAGAGAGAGGTTGAAGCGATTCCTTATTCATTTCGTAAGCGTACAAAATCTGTAAAACTTTTTCTCGTACGATTCTTCGTTTTGATTTATTTGTCAACATTTTAAGAACAAAATATAAATTTACTTTTCAGTATATAATCCTACTGCTAATATTAAAACTGTTTCTTATAAAGCAAAATTCCAGAAATTAAAAAGCGCAATACTTTCTCTGATTTTATTAGCAATTCTATCCTTAAAATCCTGTTTATGAACTGATTCTGCAACCTTTATATCAATATTATAAAATTTGCTTATTTCAATAGCTCTCGGTAGATGATAAGCATCTGAGATTAATATGATATCCTCGAATGAATTATCATCAGCTAACAGATTATTTTCGATCCATCTGATTTGACCGGTGGTTGAGGATGTTGAATTCTCAATAATAACTTTTGAGGTATCAACTCCCTTAACACGAGCATACTCGTAACCAACTTCGGACTCGGGTAATTCACCAGGAGCTTTTCCACCAGTTAGCAATATCTTCCCAACAAATCCCTTCTCAAGAAGTTCCAAAGCTTTATCAACTCTTGATGAAAGTGTTGGACTTGGAATATTCCCACTCCAGACTGCAGCACCTAAAACGACTGCAATATTTTTTTTATTTTTATTAAGAATCCACCTCCCCGAAGCATAACCAACGTTATCAATATAGATCAGAGTTAAAATCAAGAATAGAATCAGCATCAGCATCGTACTAAAAATATTCCTCACAATTGATGATCGGCGTTTGCTGATAATTCTGCTCCATAAGAAAATCAAGAAGTAAAAAAGAGTCAGAAGAAAAAATAAGAACAGCAGACCGGTTAAAACTTTATCTCCTGGCTGCTCAAAGATATAAATACCTGCTGAAACAATTTTTACCTTAGTTGTGATGAATGAGATAATAAGTAATAACCAGCTAATTACAAGAAATGTTGCAATTGCTTTATTTGAAATGCCGGGATTGATATTTCTGATACCGATTAATATCCCGAAAATGATACCAGCATAAATCAGCAGGTTGAAGATGTTTCCAGCCTTTGCAAATGAAAAATAATTTAAAGGAATATCCTGATTCGCATATTTCACAACCAGAAGAAATATAAGCTGAGCCAGTAATAGGCTGACTACTATAATTAAATATTTTTTTTGAGATTTGTTCGGCATAGCAAAAATATTGACTCAACTTTTACAAACAATTTAACCCGGGATGGATATTATTTTTATCTTCTTGATATTAAGTGATTAAAATTTAACTAAACATACTATTTAAACTAAACACACACTACGCAATATCAAATAACATTTGAAGCCTTCTTGAAATTCAAAAAGGAATTGCAGACTAATTTATTTTGTTGAATTGAGAACTAAAAAAGGCGTCCGGTGGACGCCTCTTAAAATTTACTGAAGTTTGAAAATGATTGGAATGGATACCTGTACTCTAACAGGTTTGCCTCTTTGCTTGCCTGGCTTAAATTTAGTTTTTTGAACCGCATCGAGCGCTGCTTCATCGCAACCGGCACCGATACCTTTTAGCACCTGTGCTTTTGTTACGTTACCAGATTCATCAACAAATGCGAGGACATAAACTTTACCCTCAACACCAGCTCGCTTTGCGATTTCAGGATAAACAATTTTTTCTTGTATTGCTTTAATTCCACCCACTGGTTCAGGCATCTCTTCAACAGCAACGAAATATGTTGGTTCTTCTTCTACCTTTTTCTCTTCTTTCGGAGGTGGAGGAGCTTCCATCTCTTCACTAAGATCTATTTCGGTATCACCAATTTCAATATCTTCCAACACATCATCGCTTGGTGCTTCAATCGGAATTGGCGGCTTAGGTGGTGGAGGTGGTCTGTTTTCTTGTTTAGTCTGTTGAATATCTTCAACTGTAAACAGTTCCTGTGTTGCGTCAAGTTCTAATCCACCCGATGTAACATCAGGAAAGAATTTGAAAGCAACAATCATTATGGCAAGAGCTATGATAAGACTTACCTCAAATGTTTTTTTGTATTTAAGTCTTAGATCAGCAATTGGATTTTTTAGTTTCATTTCAGCTCTCCTATTAAAAGCATTTAACTGATGAAAAATTACTAAATGATAATAGTTTTGTCAACTTAGTTTCTGCTCCTTTTACAATTATTTTTGAAAAATGTTCCAACGATACTCAAATTTTCCCTTACTTAGTCAAATTCCAGACTGTACCTAAGCCTGCTTATCAAAAAGTAAACAATTAAAACTCCGGTAAAAGCACCTAAAGCATCTGCAACCCAATCCCAGGTTTCAGCAGAACGACCAGGAACTAACAATTGATGAAGCTCATCTAAGGCACCGTAAAACAAGCAAATGACAGCCGTCGTAATCTGTGCCTTTTCAAAAAGAAACCTTGATTTTCTTTGGTAGATCAACGTCAGGTTTACAAGAACAGCTAAAACAAAATAAGCTATGAAGTGATTGATTTTATCCGAGAAACCAACACTAGGTAATCTTTCCGCTGGAAGAGTTGTTGCAATAAATAGTATCAGCCAGTATACGATTAACGGTACGTAAACCAGCCAGACTTTTCTTTTTTCCAGATACTCAAACAATAGAATTTTCCAGGAATTTAATTGTTTGAGGAATATAGCTCTGAATATCCGAAGCAAGTATGTCCAGTTTCGTTCGCTTTTCTGCGAGGATATCAGCAGCAAGACTGTGGAGATAAACCGCAGTAACAACAGCTTTTTCAATATCATTTTGTTGTGCAAGTAATCCAGCAATAAAACCTGTTAGCACATCGCCGGTTCCAAATTTTGCCAAAGATGGATTTCCAGTGGAATTTATTAGTGCATCTCCATCTGGAGTAAAAATAATTGTTGGAGCTCCTTTTAAAACCAGATAAGCGCCGGTTTTTTTAACAAAATCCTTTCCGTATTTCAAGATATCTCTTTTTAAGTCTGAATTTGAAATACTGATCAAAGAAGCAAACTCAGCGTGATGAGGAGTTAGAACAAAATTTTTTAGATTTAATTTTTTATATCTACCTTTCCCCAATGCAAAGATTCCATCAGCATCTAAGACAACTTTTTTAAGTTTATATTTTTTTAGAAGAGATAAGACTGCCTTCTGAGTTTCCTTTTCTCTGCCAAGACCGGGACCAATTGCAACAACATCAGCCCATTTTATTTTTTCACGAAGTTCATCAATATTTTTTTCAGCGAGATATTCGCTGCCTGAATCCTCATAAGCCTTAACAACAACCTCTCTCAATTTCTTGTGAATAAATTCACGAACAGATTTTGGGAAACAAAGAATTGATGCGCCGGCACCAATCCTCAAAGCAGAAGTTGCAGTCAGTACAGCCGCTCCGGGTAAGGAACCTGAGCCAGCAATCGCCAGCACCTTTCCGGCAGAGTACTTGTGAAGATTTTTTGCTTTTACAGGCAATCCTGATAAAGCATCTTCGGGTTCAATTAGAAATTCGGTTGGGGTAAATTTGTTATAAAGAGAATCAGGAATTCCAATCCCTCCCTTTTCAACCTCACCGGAACAAATGTAACCATCGCTAAAAAACAATCCTTTTTTCAACTGACCAAGCGTGATTGTAAAATCCGCATTAAAATAATTCTCTGCATAGCCAGTGTCAGCATTCAACCCGGTTGAAATGTCAATAGCAACTTTAATTGATTTTAGTTTTTTCAAATATCTAATGATCGAAAGATACGGTTCTCTAAGAGCACCCTGACTTCCGCTGCCTAGTAATGCATCACAAACAATTGTACAGTGTTTTAATGAGTTAAGGGATGAAATTGAGCTGAACTTTTTAAGAGTTGTTTTTTTGTTTTTTGTAGAAAGCTTTTTTAATACCCGATAATTGAACCTGCAATTATCCGACATTTCTTTTTCTGTTCCGAGAAAAACTACTACAACCTCATATCCGGCATTTGAAAAATGTCTTGCAGAAGCAAAACCATCACCACCATTATTTCCTTTGCCACAGACAAAACCAATCTTTGGTGCATCCAGGTGCTCTATTCTGTCAGCAATCTTTTGAAAGATTTCTCTTGAAGCATTTTCCATCAAAATAGTACCTGGAATACCCAATTTAGCGATGGCGAATTCATCAACCTGACGGATTTGTTTTGTGGAATAAAGTGGAATCATCTGAACATAAAAAATTAAAAAATATTTTAACGACTGAAACTAATTATAGAAACGAGGTAATCAAATCAAGTAAAGAACCAGGAATAATACCAAGCAATATCACCATTATTACAGAAATTGCAACACCAAAAAATCCACTAAAACTTTTTGCAGGGATAACTTCTCCTTCTGCTTCTTTGAAGTACATCAGCACGACAATCCTTAAATAAAAATAAACGCTGATGACACTCGAAATAATTCCGAGTATGGCCAGCCAGGTTAACCCGGATTTTATTGCAGCAATAAATACATAATACTTTGCAAAAAATCCGGCTAATGGAGGAAGACCGGCAAGCGAAAACATTATTATTGCTAACAATGCAGCAAGCACAGGACTTTTTGTACCTAAACCAGAATATGAGTTGATTTCAAGATTGGCATCGTTTTCGCCTTCAATTAAAGCGATGATCCCGAAGGCTGCTAAGTTCATAAATGTATACACAGCTAAATAGAATACTACTCCGGCAACACCTACAGGTGTTCCGGAGGCTAATCCGATTAAAATATATCCCGCATGAGAAATGGATGAATAAGCAAGCATCCTTTTAATATTGCTCTGTGCAATAGCTACTATACTTCCAAACAACATTGAAAATATTGAAAGTACTGCTAAGTATGGTAGAAACATACTTGTACTTTCACCAGAAAACAGCGCTGTCAATGTTGCAATGATAGCAGCAAAAGCAGCAGCTTTGCCAATTGTAGAGAATAAACCTGTGACTGTTGTGGGAGCGCCCTCATAAACATCCGGTACCCACATATGAAACGGGAAGGCTGCAATCTTAAATGAAAAACCAATCAGAAATAAAAGAATACCAACAAGGAAAATAATATTGCTGGAGTATTCAGGGAATCCTGCGGTTATTGCATCAATGGAAGTGGTTTGTGCAGAACCATAAATGAGTGCTATTCCATATACTAAAAATCCTGTTGCAAATGCCCCGAGCAAAAAATATTTTAATGATGCTTCGATTGCTTTATCTTTTTTCCTGTTGACACCCGCAAGAACGTAAAAGCAAACTGACATAACTTCCAGTCCAATAAATATCATAAACAAGCTCTTTGCACCAGCCATCAGCATCATACCCAGTACTGAATTTTGAATTAGAATGTAATACTCACCGTAGTTAATTCCATACTTCTTCGTGTAATCAATTGAAAGCAAACAAACAAGTGCAGCACCAATGTTAAAAATAAAATAGAAGATATTAGTAATACCACCGGTGGATAGCATATTCTGAAAAACAATCGACTGATTTTCAACTGTCAGCAGGGAATAAAATCCGGCTGCCAGAAATAATATGAACGAAAACCACGGAAGAATGGATTTACCGCTTTTTGAGTATAGCTCAATTAATATTGATACTACTATCCCGCCTCCGATAATTATTAGAGGTATAATATTGTAAACTTCGTTAATATATATCATAATAATTACTCTATGAAGATTGTGTTTTCATCAATTTCTTTAATTGAAAGGACATGATCGCCTTCCGGTCGGATAGCAATTTTCCTATGCGTATTAAAATCAAATATATCTTTTCCTTTTTCAACTATAACCATCTTAATATTTTCATATTTGGAAATATTAGGTTCAAGCTCTGGATAGTCCATAAAATAAATTTCAGTAAACTCAGGACATTCATTTACATAAGCACCTTTTTCTCTGATGCTAAAATCTGTAATTATATCTTTTTCAATTACGATTTTAAGTGCAGTGAAATGAAACGGAAGCAATACTCTGTTTCCATAATACATTCCGCTAATGTTGTTTTGAAGTATTTCATCAAGAGATTTCATTTTATACCTTCCCAAAATAAAAAACTAACCAGACTAAGATAAATATTGGAAGAAGAATCGGGACCGCATATTTAAATAAGAACCCAAAAAAGCTCGGCATTCTGATTCCAGCTCTTTCACTAATTGATTTAACCATAAAATTAGGTCCGTTTCCAATATAAGTCATTGCACCGAAAAACACTGCTGCCACTGACACGGCAGATAGATAAATCGGGTGTGCTAGCTCAAACTGTAAAACCTGATCAGGAATATTTACATCCAAGTTGAATTTACCCATTGCGGCACTTAAAAAGTTTAAGTAAGTAGGAGCGTTATCCAGAAAAGCTGATAGACTTCCTGTTGCCCAATAAAAAATTCCCGGTGTTAATGACTGCCCATAAACATTTGACTCATAAGCAATGAGTTGAAGTGCGGGCATCATTGTTGCAAAAATTCCAACAAATAAATAAGCAACTTCTTTTATCGGCTCAAAGTCAAATTCATTTGCAGCCAGTATTTCTGACGGAGCACTTTTGTAAGCTAAAAATATTATGCTCAACATAATTATTTCTCTTATTCCGATCGGAAGCGGATCAAAGCTTGGAACCCAGTCAACTACAGCCGGATCAATAAAAACTGAAAGAATAATTACACCAAGGAATATCACGCTTTTAAATCCTTTAAATTCAATCTTATTAGAATGACTTATGTTAGATTTACTTTCAGGCATATTCCGAGCATCAACTAAATAAAAAATTAATGTTATAGCAAGTACAGTTGGAAGCCAGATATACCAAACGTGCTCAATTACCCAGAAAAATCCCACTCCTTTAAGAAATCCCAGGAACAATGGCGGATCACCGATTGGTGTTAGTGCACCTCCGATATTGCTTACAATGAAAATGAAAAAAATTATGTGATATGGTTTAATTCTATCTTTATTTAATTTTAGAAAAGGTCTGATTAAAAGCATTGATGCACCGGTAGTTCCAATAACATTGGCTATGACTGCACCAAAAAGGAAAAGTAGTGAATTAAGCATCGGCGTTGATTTACGATCAATCTTAATTAGAATTCCTCCAGATGCGACGAAGAGAGAGCCAAGCAAAGCAATGAAAGAAATGTATTCATCGAGAGTATGCAGAGGTGTATGAATATCATGCAGTACAAGTAAATAATATCCGACAGTAATTAAGCCCAGCAGTATAGCAATTTTAGGATAGTGCTTTTCCCAAAAATGACGATAGAATAGTGGTCCAGTGGCGATCATTAGTAAAAGCGTTAAAAACGGAATCACCATAAAAGCTGCAGGCAAAGGATGCTCTTCTGAGTGACTGGAAAGAGAATTTTCTGTTACTGCCGATGTATCTATTAAGCTTTGATCTGCAGCTTTCAATTCACCAAGGTGCAAGATCAAGATGAGCACAAGTATGATTAAAATTGATAAGTTCTTATTTATCATACCTGATTATTCTAAATTTATTATTGCGGGATTAAGAACCTGTTCGATTACTTTTTCGGAGGATTTTTCCGATACTTTTAAGAATGTGCTGGGATAGATTCCTATCCAGACTATAAAAATGAAGATTGGGATCAGAACTAATTTCTCACGGAAATTCAGATCTGTTACTGAATTCATATTTGGATTTGTAACTTCACCAAAAGCAACTTTCTTATACATCCATAGTAAGTAAACTGCAGCGAAGATTACTCCTGTTGAAGCAAATATTGTAAACCACCAGCTTCCAAGAACAGTTGATTTGAACGCCCCGGTTAAAATCAGAAATTCACCAACGAATCCATTTAATCCCGGCAAACCAATCGAAGAGAGTGAGGTAAAGAGTAAAGCAAATGAAAAGAAAGGAACTATTTTTGCAATTCCACCGTAGTCAGCAATCTTTCTTGTGTGAGTTCTTTCATAAATCATTCCGACTAAAAGGAAGAGTGCCCCTGTTGATAAACCATGGTTCACCATTTGAATCACTGCCCCTTGCACGGCTTCCTGATTCAACGCAAAAATTCCGAGCATGACAAATCCAAGGTGAGAAACGGAAGAGTATGCAACCAACTTTTTCATATCTGTTTGAACCATTGCTACAAGCGCACCATAAATAATTCCTATTACAGCAAGGACAGAAATAAAACCAGCATAATCAATCGATGCCTGAGGAAACAAAGGAAGATTAAATCTTAGAAATCCATAAGTTCCCATTTTGAGGAGAACGCCTGCAAGAATAACACTGCCTGCAGTTGGTGCTTCCACGTGAGCATCGGGTAACCAGGTATGAAATGGAAAGAGAGGAACTTTAATCGCAAAACTTAATGCGAAAGCAAGGAATAAAAATCCCTGGATCGTTGTATCGATTGTCGGTCCTGTTTTATAAAGATCAAGAAGATTGGTAGTAAATCCACCTAGTAAATCCGCAGAGTAAACACAAAGCCAGATTATTGCAACTAACATTAACAAGCTGCCAGCCATTGTGTAAATGAAAAACTTTATCGATGCATAAATTCTTCTCTCACCGCCCCAGATTCCAATTATGAAATACATCGGGATAAGCATTGCTTCCCAGAACACGTAGAATAAAAACATATCAAGCGAAGAAAAAACACCAAGCATTCCTAACTCAAGAAACAGCATAAAGAATGTGAATTCTTTTACTTTGTTTTTAATGCCGCTCCAGCTTGAAATCAAAGTAAGTGGTGTAAGGAATGTTGTTAAAAGTATTAATAGCATTGACAAACCATCAATACCAACGTGATAACTTATATTAAGATCGGTTATCCAGTTGAATTTATGCACGAATTGGAAATCACCTGATTGATTATTAAAATCAAAATAAATAATTAAAGAAATAATGAAAGCGATAAGCGAGACTATCAATCCAACATATTTAATCGTTTGTGCTTTTTCTTTATTAATGAAAAGCAGAAGAAGCGAGCCGATAATCGGAACTGCGAGAAGATATGTCAGTAAATATGATTGTTCCATTTATGCGTAGCTCAAAATTATCCAGAAAAGAGCAATTAAAATTCCAAGAACCATAACCAGTGCATAGGATTGTGCAACACCCGTTTGAATTTTTTTTATCGAACCGGAAATATTATCAACGATTTTTGCAAGCCCATTTATCAGACCATCAATCAACTTATTATCTGCAATTTTCCAGAGAATATTTTCAGAACCTTTAACAATAGGTTTGATTAATGACGCTTCATATCCTTCATCAAGAAAATATTTATTTAGGAGAACATTATAAATTCCCTTAAACCTTGATGAAGTTTTCTCTGCAACTTCAGGTTTTTTCAAATAGACATATCGTGCGTAAAAGATTGCACCCGCTGCAGCAACCACAGAGATTATCATCAGTAATAATTCTTCGAAGTGTAAGTGACTTCCATAGTTGAGAAGTTTTAATTCAGCAGTTTTGAAAACAGGTGCCAGCCAGCTATGAAAAAGATTGCCATGCTCACCAGAGAAAATTTCAGGAATACCAATGAAACCGCCAATGGCTGATAAAACTGCAAGCACGACTAATGGAACAGTCATTACTTTTGGTGATTCGTGGGGATGAACTTTGTGGTGATCAAACTTTTCTTTCCCTTCAAAAGTCATGAAGTAAAGTCTGAACATATAAAATGCAGTCATCAGCGCAGTGATTAATCCAATCAACCAGAAAACCATCCCAAGATTTGCGTAAGAGTACCAAAGTATTTCATCCTTGCTGAAAAATCCTGACAACGGTGGTATACCAGAAATCGCCACAGCAGCAACGAGAAACGTTCCATAAGTGAGCGGCATATATTTTTTTAAGCCGCCATAATGCCTGATATCCTGCTGCTCGTGCATTGAATGAATAACAGAGCCGGCACCAAGAAAGAGTAGGGCTTTAAAGAATGCGTGAGTCATAACATGAAAAATTCCTGCAGAGAATGCACCTGCACCCAATGCCAAAAACATATATCCAAGCTGACTAACTGTTGAATAAGCTAAAACTTTTTTAATATCATTTTGTACAAGACCAATCGTTGCAGCAAAGAATGCTGTGAATACACCAATCACCGCTACAACCATCATAGCAGCAGGAGCTGATGCATAAATTATACTGCATCGTGCAACCATATAAACACCGGCAGTAACCATTGTGGCAGCATGGATGAGTGCTGAAACAGGAGTTGGACCAGCCATTGCATCAGGAAGCCAGACTAGCAGTGGAATCTGCGCGGACTTACCTGTTGCACCGATAAATAAAAAGATTGCAATCAAAACAAAGATGTGTTCAGGAACTGCGAACGAAACTGCTCGTGAAAATACATCAGTAAAAACTAATGTTCCGAAAGTAGAGTAGATTAGAAACATTCCGAGAAGGAATCCAAAGTCGCCAATCCTGTTTACAATAAAAGCTTTTAATCCTGCAGCAGAAGTAGTACTCTTTTCAAATTTTCTGTCATACCAAAAACCTATAAGCAAATAAGAACATAATCCCACTCCTTCCCATCCAAGAAAAAGAAGAAGGAAGTTATCAGCAAGTACGAGGTTCATCATCGCAAAGATGAAAAGATTCATATATGCAAAAAACCTCCAGAAACTTTTATCACCATGCATATAACCGATTGAGTAGATATGGATTATGAATCCCACTCCAGTTACTATTAAGGACATGACCAATGATAGCTGATCTACCTGGTAGGAAAAGCTGATGTTTAATCCTGCAACAGCAATCCACTGAAAAAGTGTTACAATGTTTAATCTTTGATCAACGGGAAGAGCGAGTGTTTCGAAGAAAGCGCCGACAACTATGATAAATGATAAACCAATCGCACCGCTTCCGACGATGCCGATTAATTTCTCGTTTTTTATTTTTGGACCAGCTAATCCATTAAATAAAAATCCCAACAAAGGCAACAGAACTGTAAGGTAAATCAGATCAATCATAACTTTTGGATTACCACTTGAGAATATTTATTTCATCAATATTAACTGTTAGCTTATTTCTATATATAGCAATTATGATTGCTAATCCAACAGCGGCTTCTGCTGCTGCCACTGACATCACGAAGAAAACAAAAAGCTGTCCTGCAACATCACCTAAGTAAGACGAATAGGTTATTAGTGTCAGGTTCGCTGAATTCAACATCAGCTCAATAGACATAAAAACCACGATCGCATTTCTGCGAGTTAACACGCCTACAATTCCAACTGTAAACATAAACGCGCTGAGGATCAGATAATATTCAATTGGTATCTGCATAGCTTATTCAAATTTCTTTTTAGCAATAACCAATGCACCGATTGTTGCTGCGAGTAATAAATAACCTGCTGCTTCAAAAGGTAAAATGTAATTTGTGAACATTTCTCTTCCGATATTTTCTACAGTTCCAGTTTCAACACTTCTGGCAACTTCTCTTGTAATTACTTCTGATGGACTTGATAGAAATATTATATAAACAATCTGCACTAGAATTAAAGCGACAATCGCAATTACAAAAATTCGCAGTTTAGTCTTCTGTTCAAAAAATCTTTTTTCTTTTTCAGGATTTAAAAGCATTATTACAAACAGGAAGAAAACCATTATCGCACCGGCATATACAATTATCTGAGCAACTGCAATAAACTGAGCATTAAGTATTAAATATAATCCGGCAAGTGAACAAAAATTTAGAACCAGGAACAAAGCAGATATAACAGGATTCGGACGAGTAATCATCAGCACTGCGGAGATAGCACATATTGAACCGAAAAGTATAAAGAGAACTATTTCTAAAGTCATTGTCCCTCTATCTATGGAAGATGTAAGATGTAAAATGGAAGATGTTTAATACCACTTTGAGCCATTTCTACTTATTTAAATTTTGTTGTGCTGTTAATTTAATTGAACTAAAAATCTTTTTAAAATTAAAACTTTCAATTCCTTCACTTCTCTAACTACAAACTACCAACTCCTGACTACCTACTACTCTATCAAGGAGTATTTCTATAAATCATCCTTGGAAATGGAATTGCTTCTCTTAAATGATCAAGTCCGCAAATCCAGCTAACAGTTCTTTCCAATCCGATACCAAAACCTGCATGAGGAACCGTACCGTATCTTCTTAAATCTAGGTACCATTCAAAAACTTCCTGAGGAAGATTGTGCTCTTTTATTCTGCTGAGTAATTCATCAAGACTATCTTCTCTTTGACTACCACCAATTATTTCGCCGTAACCTTCCGGCGCGAGCACATCGACTGCAAGTGCAACCTTAGGATTTTCAGGATCGCGTTTCATATAAAATGCTTTTACTTCAGCAGGATAACGATGAACCATCACAGGTCTGTCAAATTGCTGAACGATTACAGATTCATCCGGTGCACCGAAATCATTTCCCCATTCAAAGTTTACCCCGTTCTTGTGGAGAATTTCAACTGCTTCATCGTAACTGATTCTCGGGAATGGACGAACAACTTTTTCCAACTTTGTTGTATCACGTTCAAGAATTTTTAACTCTTCCGCTCTTTCTCTCAAGACTGTTTGAACGATGTACTCAAGCATTGATTCTGCTAAATCCATATCATCATTCAAATCAGCAAAAGCAACTTCAGGTTCGCACATCCAGAATTCCGTCAGGTGTCTTTTTGTTTTAGATTTCTCTGCTCTGAATGTTGGTCCAAATGTATAAACCTTTCCGTGAGCCATTGCACCGGCTTCAGCGTAAAGCTGTCCGGATTGAGTTAAGTAAGCATTGCCTAAATCAAAGTACGGAGTTTCAAATAATGTTGATGTTCCTTCAACTGCATTTGGAGTAAGTATTGGCGGATCCATCAAAACAAAATCACGTTCATCAAAAAAATCTCTGATAGCTTTTATTATGCGATGACGGATTCTCATTATCGCTACCTGTCGTTTTGAGCGAAGCCAGAGATGACGATTATCAAGTAAAAATTCAGGTCCGTGTTCTTTTGGAGTAATCGGATAATCTTTTGCGTCCTGGATTACTATCAAACCGGTTGCATCAATTTCAACTCCTCCGACCTGTCGTGAATCTTCTTTAACTTTTCCCGTTACAATAATGGAAGATTCCTGTCCAATCTTATCAGCTAATTCAAAAATTTCTTCGGATACATTTCCTTTGAAGAATACACACTGTACATAACCTGTCCCGTCTCGTAAAATTACAAACCTGATTTTTCCGCTTGAACGTTTGTTGAAAAGCCAGCCTTGAAGTGTTACTTCCTGACCAACGAAGTCTTTAAGTTTATTGATGAATACTTTCTGCATTTAAAGTTACTTTTTTATAAAAATTGAAGTCAAATATAAAGATTTTTTTTGATTTGAGGGATAAATAATTGTTAATGAGTACATCAAAAAGGATTATATAGCGTCCCTAACGGGACTTTGGATAACCGGGGAGATTTTAATATTTCTAAAAATATTTAATCCCTAAAGGGATTATAGTAATATCAAAAAATCTTAATAGCTTATTTGTCCCGACTGGGACAAAATATCTATAGAACAATTTAATTCAGTATCATCAAAAAGTCCCAGAGGGACGGCATAGACATTCGTTTGCGGGATTGACATATATGTCATTTTCTAATCATTAAACGTCAAGCAAAATACCTCTCGCCTTTCTCAAAATAATTTTATAAGTTTCTGGTGAGTTTAACATTTAATGGAGCGTAAAATGCGAACCCTTAAAATATCACTCCTGGTTTTTTTTCTTCCAATTACTATATCCGCGCAGTGGTTTTGGCAAAATCCGCAACCTCAGGGAAACTTTCTTAATTCTGTTGTAACGATTAATTCAAATACTATGACTGCTGCGGGAAATGCAGGCACAATAATTAAAACAAGTAATGGAGGAAATAGCTGGATTATTCAAACCACAGGAACAACAAAAAATCTTAGAGGAATTTCTTTTCTAGATATGAACATTGGTACGGCCGTTGGTGATGCCGGGACAATTCTTAGAACTACGAATGGAGGTGATACTTGGTTTACTCAAGCAAGTGGAACAGTAGCAGATTTATATGGAGTATCATTTTCTGACGTAAGCACCGGCACAGTTGTAGGTAATTTGGGTAAAATTCTAAGGACTACTAATAGTGGTGAAACCTGGAATACGCAATCAAGTGGAACGAACAATCTGCTTTATTCAGTATCATTTATTGATGGAAATATAGGTACAGCTGTTGGTGACGCCGGTACAATTCTCAGAACAACGAATGGAGGCAGTAGCTGGTCAAGCCAAATCAGTGGCACTACTGAAAAGCTAAGAGATGTTTGTCTAGTTGATGAAAATGTGGGATACATAGCTGAATATGCTGGCCATACATTGAAAACTACAGATGGGGGGAGTACTTGGATTACTCAGTCAGTTTTGCTTGATTATCCAACCAGTATTTCGTTCACGGATGCTAACAATGGTACCTTGGTTGGTGTAAGTGTATATGGGGATAATGTACTCAGAACTACTGATGGTGGAAATTCTTGGATTAATCAACCCACAGGTTCATTCTATTGGTTATATGCAGTTTCCTTTTACGATCTAAACAATGGAAGTGCAGTTGGTGAAAGAGGTAGAATATTGAGGACAACTAATGGAGGAGATACATGGCTTACACTTTCCAGCGGTTCTTCAAATTGGTTTAGTTCAGTTTCCTTTGTTAACGAAAACATAGGATGCACTGTGGGTATGCTTGGTCAAATTTTTAAAACAACAAATGGCGGAACCAATTGGACAAGCCAGACAAGTGGAACAACTAAATCACTACACTGGGTTGATTTCTATAATTCAAATATTGGATTTGTCGTTGGAGATGATGGACTGATTCTTAAAACCACCAATGGCGGCGAAAATTGGTTTAACCTTCAAAGTGGAACAATCTATGATATTCGAGCCGTTTCCTTTCCCACGGAAAATGTAGGTTATATTAGTTATAGTAGTGATGTAGCTAAAACGACAAACGGAGGTGATTCCTGGTTCGTTTTAAACTCTTTTTGGGGAGATCTTCTTCACACAATGTGTTTCAGTGATAGCTTGCATGGAACCATAATAACTATATATCAATTTGGTCAAACAAGTAAAATACTCAGAACTAACGATGGAGGAACTACTTGGGTAGAACAAAACAGTGGAGTATATGCTTATCTTTTCGGAATTGACTTCATCGATGAATTTAATGGGATAATCGTAGGGATGAATGGGATAATCTTAAGAACTACAGATGGCGGAAATACATGGCTAAATTCAGTGAGTGGGACAACACAAATACTAGATGATGTTTCTTACGCGGACATAAATAATGCTACAGCTGTTGGTTATAATGGAACAATACTTCGTACAACCAACGGTGGTTTAAGTTGGTCAATTCAAGAAAGAATTACGAATCATGAATTGTATGCAGTTGAATTTACGAATCCTAATATTGGAACTGTAGTTGGTCAAAATGGAACAATACTTCATACAATTAATGGAGGAGTTCCTGTTGAATTAACTTCATTCACAGCATATATTCTTGAAAGCAAAGTAGAATTAAATTGGTCAACCGCAACAGAAACAAACAATTCTGGTTTTGAGATTCTTCGCTCAATCAAAAAGGATGAGTGGAATAAAATAGGATTTGTTCCGGGACACGGAACAACAACAGAAACTCAGCATTACTCATTTACAGATAATGATGTTAAACCCAGCAAGTATAAATACAAACTAAAACAGATTGATTACGATGGTACGTTTGAGTATTCGCAAATAGTTGAGGTAGAAATTCCTTTCGTTAATGAGTTTTCACTCTCTCAAAACTACCCCAACCCGTTTAATCCGAGCACAAAAATAAAATATCAAATCCCCCTTAGTCCCCCTTTATTAAAGGGGGAAAGCGAAGCCGGGGGATTCGTTACGCTCAAAGTTTATGATCTTTTAGGAAGAGAAGTTGCAACACTTGTCAACGAAGAACAACCTGCCGGCGAATATGAAGTTGAGTTTGACGCTACAACCCTTCCAAGCGGAATTTATTTCTATCAGTTGAAAGCTGGACAATTTTCTGAGACGAAGAAAATGATATTACTGAAGTGAGAAATTAATAAGGTGTCTGAGTGTTCATCGACTCGCTGCGCTTCGCTTGCGAAGCGAGAGATGAACTTATCGAAGACACCGTCGGAATGGTTGTCTCGATACATTCCTCGCTTCGCTCGGAATTACTCGACAACCTAAATAATCCCCTCCTCTTTGAGGAGGGGTATCCGAAGGACGGGGTAGTGTCCAGATAAAAACTCTAAACTAATTTTCTCCCTCCACCCTTTCCGGCTGCGGCTCGGCCTTCGCCGAGACGAGTCGTCCCCTCCTCAGGCAGGAGGCGAATAACAATCTTAAAACTCACAAAATCTTTTCATAATTCACTACATCATTTTTATATTTCCAACAGTGATTATCAATTCAACTAAACCTGAGGAATACAAATGTTCAGAATATTTCTACCGATTGCACTAATATTATTTTATCTAACTGCGTTCTCACAAAACAAACAAACAAAAAGCGAAGATAAGCCCGATTGGGAAGGCAGATATCCCGATGGCTGCACGACCATTGCAGTCGGCAAACTTGCTAGCTTTGATGGATCTGTGATGACATCACACACTGATGACAGTCACAGAACGAGAAGTAATCTTGATATTGTTCCTGCAATTACTCACGAAAAAGATGCAATGGTAACTTTATATAAAAGAGAAAATGATGACACTCAAAGAATGCCTGCATATAAAAATATTCCAACGGGAAAAATTCCTCAGATTGAAAATACATTTGGTTATATAAACACAGCGTATCCATGTATAAACGATCAGCAGGTTGCGATTGGTGAAACTACATTCGGCGGTAGAGAGGAATTAAAATCAGACAAAGGATTAATTGATTGTCAGCGCTTATGTATGCTTATGCTTGAAAGAGGAAAAACTGCGCGAGATGCAATACGAATCGCAGGCGAGTTGTTGGAAGAATACGGCTGGAATGATTATGGCGAGATGTTAACAATTGCTGATCCAAATGAAGTCTGGGTATTTGAAGTTGTTGGTCCGGGTAAAGGTAAGCTTGGTGCGGTCTGGGCTGCTCAGAGAGTTCCGGATGATCAAATTTCCGTCGGTGCAAATGGGAGCCGTATCAGGCAGATTGATACAGAGAATCCTGATTATTTTATGTATTCTGAAAATGTTTTTGACGTTGCAAAAGAGAACGGTTGGTGGAAACCTGAAGAAGGAGCTTTCGAATTCTGCTATGCCTACGCTGAAAGAAATTCATTGGCAACAAGAAGAAGAGAGTGGCGCGTTTTCGATTTGGTTGCACCATCACTGAAACTAGATCCAAATTCTGAAAATTATCCCTTCTCAGTAAAACCTGATAAACCGGTTACTCTTGAAAAAATGGTTGAGATATTTTCAGATTATTACGAAGGAACAGAATTCAACTTTGTGAAAGATTTGACAGTAACCGATGACAGCGGAAGAACTGTTATCTCCCCTCTCGCAAATCCGTTTATGCCTTACGATATGAACAAGTTGTTCAAAATAAATGGCGGCTGGGGCTGGAGAGGTGAAAGAACTATTGCGCGATGGTATACAATGTATGCAACGATTATCCAGTGCAGAAGCTGGCTTCCAAATGATATTGGCGGAGTTGCCTGGATAGCGTGGGATAACGTAGCAACTTCAATCTATGCACCTTTCTATGCTGGAATAACCAGAGTTCATAAAACTTCTTCGACTGATGGAAGAGTAACAGGTTTTTCTCGCAACTCTGCGTGGTGGGCGTTTAATCATCTTGGAACTATCGCTGCACAAAGATGGGGCGATATGCGTCACGATGTTAGAGCCGTCTGGGATCCCTGGCAGGCTGAACTATTTACCAATCAAAAGGAAATTGAAGACGAAGCATTTACATTATGGAGTTCAGACAGGATTGCTGCAAAGGAATATCTTACCAAATATTCTTTTGAACTTCAGGAAGCGATTGTTAAAAGAGCCTGGGAATTGAGCGAGGAACTGTGGACGAAATATGATGAGCTGTTTTAATCAGTCCTTTTACACAAAACGGTAAACCTCGGAGGTTTCGATGAATGGGTTTATGAAAATAATTTCTGAGCGTGATCAGTAGTCTGGGAATTAATAATTTCGAGAAGAAGCAGATACTTTGCTAAAGTATGGCCATCCAGCAAGGTGACATTATCGCGAAGAAGTTTTTCGCTGTCTTCGGGGAATTCTCCTTTTGAAATAATAAAAATCTTATCCTTACTGGAAGATGAAGTTTCAAATACAATTTCCTCAATCATCTTCTTTGTCACCTTACCTTCAATATATACCCTGGCATTAAGGTAATATTTCCGGTTGTTGCGGACTGCTTCACCAACAACATTAAATGAACTTGAATTAGGCAGATCAATTATATCCACGTTTGAGTATCCAAGCAAAAAGAAAAATTTAGAAAGGGTTGTTCTGAAAAAGTTAAGCGTAGAGGTGTTCAAAAGTTTTATTACGTCTTCAGGTGTTATCTTAATAAAATCATCTCCTGAAGGCATCTGAAATAATCGAAGCCACTCGTCTATGGTCATAAGTTCATCAAAAACTTTTAAAGGCATAAGTTCAAAAAGATTTTTTCTCAAAACATCCTTTTTGTATAATAATTCTCTAATACCTTCATCAATAGATCCCATCAAATAGTAGTTATAAACATTTACGCTTCCGGTATTAGCTGATTCATCCGCTTCAGGTGAAAACATATCTGCCAATTCCCAGGTAGCAATAGGATTCCACCATTGATCGAAACGAATTATGTACGGAACTGCAAAATTTCCAAAATCAAGTTTTGACATCTTAGCATCTGTAACTAATGCAACAATTTCTTTTTTCGATTTAAAGAGTGATATTGATTTTTTAACTTCATCAATTGCCATTCCTGCTGGAATCTGCATGAAGTTTATTCCTTCCTGTTCAAGCAGCTTTTCAATCTTTTTTGTACCAAGTCTGTCATATTGTGACAGAATCAGAACTTTCTTACCGTTATCTCTGATGGTTTTTACTTGTTCAAGAAGCAATTCTGTTTTAGGACTTTTTGTATTACCCGGAGCAAAATTACCAACCTGCTTTAAGCGATGAAGAAGAGTAAAAATGTTTGCAGTAAATCTTAAGGGATTACCAGACTCCAGCACCCTTCTTAAATCTTTCTGACATTCAACCATACTGACTTTAAACTCTTTAAGCTGGTCCTCATCTGCTTTTATCCATTCCTCATGCCATATAAACTTTGGAGCTTCTTTTACTATTGATTCTTTATCTCTGATTTTTACTGACTCTATTTTGATTGAGTGATTCAGGAGAGCGTTAATATTTTGCAAAAGATTTTTATCAAGGATTCCAGATGTTGCCCAAAGGTTACGTGGTTTTAACACTGATAAAAATTCTTTGCCTTTATCGCCGGCATAAAGTATCAGATGAACATCATCAAGAATAATACAATCAAATCTGTGTAATATTTTTTCTTCTAATATTTTTAATCGGAAGTCGTTTAACACAGTTGCCTGGTCGCTGAGATGAAGCACTCCGGATTTATTCCAGAGATTGGTTCTTTTTTCGTTATCCCCTTCAACAACTGTCAGCGGAAGTTCGGGACAGTATTTATTTAATTTATCGCTCCAGCCAATTTCAATATTGCATCTTAAGCTAAGATCAAGATTTCCTTTCTTAGCCGAAGTTGTTACAATAAGCGCTGAGCGAATGATCCTGTTTCCAAACAAAAACTTTAATGCAGCTATAACTTCTTTTTCTTTATCTATTCCAAACTCATCCTGCAGCAATGCATAGTCATGCTCTACTAAAAATTTTGATCCGGTTTCTTCGTAAGATCTGAGCTGAATGTGGAGGTCCTTTCGTTCTTTCCAATCAACCTTCTTTACACTGCTCAATACAAACTTTAATATTTCCTTAACTGACTCTGGATTTTTAAGACCCTTTACCTTTTTATCCATTGGCGGCAGTTTATCCTGCGTTAAATTAAAATACAAAAATGAATCAACAACCGGCAGTTGCACTTTTGTAAACCAGTTTTTTACATTAGGAATCGATACGTTATGTGATTCGGAAATTGTTGGCTGCTGAAAAACTGAGAATGAAATTTCTTTTTGAGTAGCTTTATAACTGCCAATGGAAGGAATTTTTACTTTATAAATCTTTTTCGATTTCTGAACTTCAGGGATAGGGATCTTTTTAATTTTACTTTTCCTGAATGTCTCAAGTTCAACATTCAATACATCGATATTTTCAACTTGATTTACAAATTCCTCAACTTTCAACAATTCAATATTATAAACCGTTGGAACCATTTCACTCAGGTAATCAAAAATAGCTGGCACTTCAATGACAAATTTATATTCAGGCGCAGCCCAGGAACTGAACTTCACTCTTATATCTTTTATGGATGGAGATTTAATCAGAAAGTCAACATTCATTGCAGAATAACCGAGAGGCTTAGGTTCGATTTCAGGTAAATTTATTCCCTGGTTAGTAACTTCGTGCATCATAAAAAAGACAGCGTTACTGCGTACTTTTTTGAAGTGATAAGCTTTAATTTCATCACCAACTTCCGGTTCATGGATATCAAACGAATGAGCGGAACTTTGAGTGGTTGGTATATCAATAGATAAACCGGGCAAGTCTTTTAACCTGGAATTAATAGCACCTATTTGAAATTCTTCAGATAAGGGAATTTTTAACCAATTGCCAAAATTAAAATCTTCAACCCCTTCAACTTTAGAAATTGAAGAGGCTAGTTTTTTCCGAACCTTTCTAAGCATTTAGATTATTCGATGGATTTTTGCTGATGTACCTGTTCGCAGGCAATCCGAAGTCTTTCAAAAGGCTCAAGTAGATTTCGGCTTTCAGCAAGTTTATTTAGCTGATCTTTGATTGGAACTATTTCGGCTTCGAATTTTTTTGAAGTTTCTATCATAACTTTTCCTGCACCGTTGCCTGGAAATGAAAGAGGTTCTACCTTTGTGCTTATTCTTGATTTACCATCTCCTTCGTTGAAAACTCTCACAACCCTAACGCCCTGCTTGTTATTTGCACCGAGAAAGAATGGATCCTTAACCAGTATCAAATCAACCTGTTCGTTTATTGCATTCAAAAGTGGAACCGAAATTAATTCAACAAGAATATGCTCAAGAAGAACATCACCGTAAAGTGTTTTTTGGAAGCCGGTAGGTTTAATTGGTGCAGTTACTCTAAACTCCAGTGGTTTAGTTTCTGAATCGGTAACCAGAATGGCTCCCATTACACCACCATTTTCTTCGAGTGCATAAGTCTCCAAAAATGCAATCTTTGCAATTTCCATTTTTTAACTCCTAAATAATAATTTTGAAAAACTCAACCGATGATATTTAACATATTCAATGCCATCTTTTGAGACGGTTATCCAATGTATTAAGGATAAATTTTACGATTTAATTACCTGCCAATTTGCTTTTAAAGCTCTTCAGAAAGTAAGTAAGATTTATTTTATTAAAAGAAATAAAGGTATTTGTTGTATGAAAGGTTTGAATTTAGATATGGTAGTTCAAATTAAACTAAAATCTCCCTAATTAGTAGTTACTTTTATTCAGGAATTTTGGTGAAGAAAATTTTTATAAAAAATTATTTGATGGTAAAATTTACCGGAATTTTAAGCTTTTGAAACAAAATCTAATGGATTAATAATCGCTCTTTATCACTGGAAATGTGATAAGAACAGTTGCCCCCTCACCCTCCGTGCTGATAATTTCAAATTTGCCTCTGTTCAACGAAATGTATTTCTGAGCGAGTAAAAGTCCCAGACCGGAACCAGGTTCCTTATCCGTTCCGGGTGTAGAAATCATTTCCCCATTTAAGATCTTCTTCTGATTATCATCACTTATTCCAACTCCCTCATCAGTGATACTTATTTGGATTGCTGAAACGTCACCATTTTCAGATGTGATTTTTTCAGCAAAGACTTTTACAACGCTTCCTTTTTTGGAATACTTGATTGAATTCGATATCAAATTTTCAAAAGTAATCCTCAACATTTCAATATCGCCCACTATTCTATATTCCTTATTAATATCGGCTTTAATAAGAACGTCTTTCTTCCTGATTTTAAATTTTAACAAGTCGATTGCAGAATGAATCAGTTCATCAAGAAAAATCTTTTCCGGAAGGAAGTCAAACTTATTTAATTGAAGCCGGGAGTAATGCAATAGATTGTTCGTCATTGCAAATAGAGTTCTGGAGGAATCATTGATTACATTAATATACTCTTTAATATCTCTGTGTGTTAAAGTATCAAATTCAGTTGTTAATATTTCTGTAAATCCCAAGAGTGAATTGAATGGTGCTCTCAAATCATGAGAAATTAGCGAGAATAGTCTATCCTTTGAACGATTCATATCTTTGAGCTGTCGGATCATATCTTCACGATCTTCATCCATCATCTTTCTTTCAATCGCCCTGGATATCGGGTAGGAAATAACATCCAGAATCTTTTGCTCTGAGGGTCCGTATGTGTTTGGATTTAAATAATCTTGAACTACCAGTACACCTATAGTTTTATCCATAATTTTTAATGGTACACCCAGCCATATCGGAGATTGCGGACCTATCAGCTCTATTTCACCCCGCCTTCTTAACTCTTCGTCCATTTCCAAATCAACGAGAGCCGATTTTCCTGTTCGAAGAACGTATTCGGTTAAGCCTTTGCCAAGTTTTTTTGCTGATGAATCAGTATCTTCTTCATCAACAAAGTATGGAAATGTAAGCAAAGCTGAATCCTTTTTGTAATATGCGATATAAAAATTATCAGCTTTCATCAACTTCTTAATGCAAGTATGGATGAATTTGAAAAGATCGCTCAGGTTTTTTTCTGAATTAGAAGCTTCCAGTATCTCGGATATAATTTGTCTTAGTTTCTCTTCTCTAATGTATGCACCAACGTCTTTCAGAATTCCGTATCTGCTGACTTTTTGATTGAAAGCATCACAGATGATAAAAGAGTTATCTTCTATCCATTTACTTTCGCCAGTATGTGTTTCTACAAGGTAGGTTATAAAATTCTCTTCAATATGAAGACCGATCCTGGTATGATTAAGTGAATAAGAACTCTTCTTTTCTACAAGTTGGTTTCTGATGATGTTTTGAAATCCAATTTTGTTAAGTTCATCAATGTTGTATCCGAGAAGTTTTTCAACAGTTGGAGTCATAAACTGAAACAACTCCTTTTTATAGTCATACTTATAAAAAACCTGACTCAGATTTTCAACATTTCTTACCTCAGGCTCCTCAAGAAGCTCCTTGACAAACTGCAAATTATTAATATTGGACATTTATAAGAGTTTTCTCTCATTTGAAATATCTTACAAAAAAACAACTTTTATGCCGATATATCACAAATTTTTTCATAATGGTAGTTTGGTCAACATTCAACTTCTTTTGGGATAATCTTATCCTGCATATTTTTATTGACAATCTTAATTAACAATGCTATCTTTATGTAGATTAAATCTTAATAATTTGTAAAATCATTGAAGAATATGCGAACAGCAGCAGAATTAAATTATAGAGAAAAGGGAATAATATCAGAAATCGATTTCTCCCATCCATCCAGCAAAAGAATAATGGAGCATGGTTTTACTCCCGGCCAAACAATTGAGTTAATCTGTAAATCAACATTTAACGACCCAATTGCAATTTCCATCCGAGGTACTTTAATAGCGATTAGAAAAAGCGAAGCTGGCTGCATTAAATTGAAATGATTACTTCTACTGATCTTAAGGATCCGCTAATAACTCTTGTCGGACCACCCAATTCAGGCAAAACTACCTTATTCAATCTCCTCAGCGGCAAAAATTACAAGACGGTAAACTATCCTGGCTCTACCGTAGAATATTATACGAGCCGTATTTTATCTAAATTCAATATCAAAGCAGAGTTAGTTGACTCACCCGGCATTGTTAGTCTTATACCGGAATCCATTGATGAAAAAGTTGCTGTAGATTCATTGTACTCACATCCAAAACTTGGTACACCTGATTTAGTAATTACAACAATAGACTCTTGCCAGTTATCAAGACATTTACTTTTACCTAAACAATTAATCAGCGCTGGTTTTAATGTTATTATCGTGTTAACCATGACAGATATTTTAGCAAAACGAGGATTGAAAATATCTGAGAGAAAACTTAGCAAAGCTTTAAACTGCGATGTTGTTGTCTTAAATGGAAGATCAAAACAAGGGATAGAAAATTTAATACAAGCAACCAACTCAAACCTGGAACGAATTGGTGTAACTGACAAGAAAAACATTATCCCTTACAATTCACTTAAGAATAGAAAAGACCTGATAGATACCTTTAAAGAAATTGAAGAAATTATTAATGATGTTTATGAAAATGTTAGGGAAGACGAGAAAATTTATCTCAATTCTGCCAATCGTGAATTAAAAATTCTTCAGGATGGTGCAACAATTAATGGGTTTACTCCGGATGAAATTACATTAAAAATTGATCGAGTATTACTTCACAGGTTTTGGGGATTTTTAGTTTTTATTGTCGTTATGGGGCTAACCTTTACGAGCATTTTCTGGATTGCACAACCGTTAATGGATTTGGTTGATGAACTATTTACTAATCTAAACTCACTCGTCTTAGAAAATTTTGAACCCGGCTGGTTTACATTTTTAGTTTCTGATGGAATAATTTCCGGTGCCGGTTCTGTGTTGGTATTTGTTCCTCAAATAATAATCTTATTTGTAATACTCGGATTGCTCGAGGACTCAGGTTATCTTGCACGCGGGGCTATGCTAATTGATAAGCCATTATCTAAAATAGGATTAAACGGAAGATCGTTCGTTCCAATGCTTTCAGGATTTGCGTGTGCAATTCCTGCAATTATCGCTGCCAGAACAATTCCGAATCGGAAAGAGAGATTGTTTACAATTTTTATAATACCATTGATGAGCTGTAGTGCAAGGCTGCCTGTTTATGCATTGCTGATCGCCTATCTTATTCCAAGAGATAAGCCTTGGCTGGGTGGAATTTTGTTGGGAGGTATTTACTTTTTTAGTATCGTTAGCTCAATTGTAGTTGCCTGGATAATTAATAAATTTTCGAAAAGAATTTTTAGCGCTGAAGGTTCTTCATCGTTTATACTTGAACTGCCATCTTACAGGGTTCCAAAAATAAGTGCTGTAATAAATCATACATATAACAGTTCTAAAGAATATATACTCAGAGCCGGACCAATGATACTCGGCTTTTCGCTTGTGTTATGGTTCTTAACTTTTTTCCCAAATATTGATCCTCAGGTTGAAACTGAGGGTTTTACCTCCGGGCAGATTCAAAATCTTGAACGCGCTGAAAGATTAGAACATTCATACGCATCTGATTTAGGTAAATTAATCCAGCCATTTATGTCACCAATTGGGATGGACTGGAGAATTGGAGTATCACTAATATCAGCATTTGCCGCACGTGAAGTATTTGTTTCCTCTTTGTCATTAACATTTAAAGTGACTTCAGAAGATGACGAGGAGCATAGTACACTGCTTAGCTCACTCCGGAATGCAAAGAAAGAAGGCACTGGAGAGAAGCTTTTTACTGTTGCCACTTCCATTGGGCTTATAGTGTTTTTCATTTTTGCGCTGCAGTGTCTTTCTACAGTTGCTGTATCCCGAAAGGAAACGGGCGGGTGGAAAATCCCTCTCCTACAAGTTTTCATTTTTACAGCATTAGCTTATTTGATGACTTTTATAACAGTCAATGGACTTAGATTTTTTGGAATCCAGTAAAACATTTAATTCTTGATCAAAAATCTTTATTTTGCAGAAGCCATACAGCGGTCATATTTTCAAATAGATTTCAACTTAATAGAATTGAAAAATAAACAAGCCGAAGAAATATTCAGGAATTTTCTTAAAGCAGGTAAGAATAGAATTACACCTGAAAGATTTGAAGTGCTGGAAGCAGCTCTCGAGTATGAAGGACACTTTGGTGCTGATGATCTTTACGTCCTGATGAAAAATTTAAATTCGAGAGTATCTCGCGCTACTGTTTATAAAACTCTCGAACTACTTGCACAATGTGAATTGCTCTCAAAACGAAATTTTGGCGATAACGTAAACCGTTTTGAAAGCAGCTTTAAACGACAGGTTCACGACCATCTTATTTGTGTTGACTGCGGTAAAATAATCGAATTTGCTGACCCAAGAATTAAGCAGCTTCCTGAAGAAATAAGTGAGAACTTAGGATTTAACTTTGAAAGTTACTCTTTCAACATTTTTGCCCGCTGCAAAGATCCAAAAAAATGTAAACAATCCAGAGAGAAATGACAGCACAACTTTATCCCCTAAACTGGAAAAAGAAAAACTTCTCTATTAAAATTTTCTGTTCAATTCCAAACATTGCAACGGGAATATTACTTAAAGCCGGCGATGCTCATTTTGTTATTGATCCCGGTGATGGAATACTTAGAGATCTTAACACAGAAATTGGAGTAAAGAAGTTATTAGAAATTTCGGATGTATTTATTACGCACGGTCATCACGATCATGTTGGTGGTGTTTGGTCACTACTTACTTATCTGCGTGTTATGCAAAAGAAATCTCCCCTTACAATCCATTATCCTGATGGCTGCGTAGAAATAGAAAGTATTTATAACGCCTTCAAAAAAGTTTATTCCCGTTCGATTACTTATAAGATTAATCTTAAAACAATAAAAAAATCCAGCGGGTTTACCACAAACAATATTACAGTTAAGCCCTTCTCTGTAATCCATAAAGAACATTTGTCTGGAGATAAAACAAGACAGGTTCCTGCACTCGGTTACAATTTTGTTTTTGATGGCATGACAATTTGTTACGGCGGCGATACAGCCTACTGCGAAGAGCTTGTTGTTCATGCTCGTAACGCTGATCTTGCAATATTGGAAGCTGGTCACGATGAAGAAACTCCTGATGATATGCATATGACGATGAAAGAAGCTGTCGCAATCGGGAAATCCGCAAAAAAATATTTCTTAGTTCACGTCCCTGAATAAAAAAAGGAAGTAAAATGAAAATCTTTATTCTTTTAAGTAAGATTGTTCTCCTAATATTTATTTTAACTATTACGAGCGTTTCACAGATTGATGATTATAATTTTGAAGGTGAAACTCATTTGACTAACATCAGGATGCTGACAGATGGCGGCGAAAATGCAGAAGCTTATTTTTCATTTGATGAAAAGGAATTAATTTTTCAGGCAACATTCGGCAATATGAAATGCGATCAGATATATGTAATGAACTTAGATGGAAGCGAAAAGCATTTAGTATCCACCGGAAACGGAAGAACAACCTGCGCATACTTTTTACCGGGTGATGAAAGAATAATTTATTCATCTACACACATGGCCGATTCAGAATGCCCTGCTCCACCCGACAGAGCGAAAGGCTACGTCTGGCAGCTTTATGATTCATTCGATATTTTTTCTGCTAATGCAGATGGAACTGATGTTACTCCATTAACTTTTTCAGGAAAATACGATGCCGAGGCAACAGTATCTCCTAAAGGAGATAAAATTGTTTTTACTTCCACAAGAGACGGTGACCCTGAACTTTATGTGATGGACATTGATGGTTCAAATCAAACAAGACTTACTTTTGAAAAAGGTTACGATGGTGGCGCTTTCTTCTCACAAGATGGAAGTAAGATCGTCTTTCGTGCAAGCAGACCAAAAACAGAAGCAGAACTTGCTGACTATGAAGACCTCGCAAAAAATGGAATGTTTCGTCCTTCGATATTAGAAATATATATTATGAATTCTGATGGATCTGATATTCAGCAGGTAACAAATTTTGGGAAAGCAAGCTTTGCTCCATTTTTTCATCCCGATGGAGAGAGAATAATTTTTTCATCAAATGTTAACAGTCAAAGCGGACGAGATTTCGATCTTTATCTAATAAATGTTGATGGTACAGCATTAGAACAAATTACCTTCAACGAAACATTTGATGGTTTCCCAATGTTCACAAAAGATGGCAAGCACCTTGTCTTTTGTTCTAACAGGTTCAATAGTAATGAAGGCGATACAAATGTTTTCATTGCAGATTGGGTTGAGTAATTTTCAACAAAAATTTTTAATTATAACAGGAGAGTAAAATGTTATTTAAGAATATCAGTTTTTCGTTAATAATATTTTTGATTTTTTCGGCAACAGTTTTCTGTCAGCGGAATAACAATCCGGAAATTACTTCAGAAGAAATCAAAGAGCACATATGTTTTTTAGCTTCTGATGAATTAAAAGGTAGAGATAGCGGAACGGAAGAAATTAAAAAAGCAGCTGATTAC
>JACZKK010000138.1 GCA_014860115.1 Ignavibacteriaceae bacterium | reverse complement strand
CAAATTGGCTCCTTCCGTTAAAATCGTTTTTAGTTTTTCTGAAGGATTAAAGGGTTGGCCATTTTCAATACCCAGATATTTTAAGTAGGTATAGAAAATTTTATCTTCTTCCTTCTGTGGCTCATTTTGAATAAACTGATGCACCAATTCAAAATACTTTAAGCCCCTGAAAGGCATCCCCTCAAATCGCTTGTCGGTTTTGGAAATGAATTTTGCAGGGTTTAAAACCTCCCCATATTTGCCAACAAGAAAATTCTCTTTCATCTTTTTGATTTCCGCTTCATCAGTGGACAGAAATCGGGTGCCAATCATTATTTTACTGGTTGTACTGTTAATAACAATGTACCCTTTGGTATTTAGATTTGAAGCATCATATCCATTTGGAAGAATAAGGTATTTGCCACCTTTTCCTCTATCAGCCCCCATCAAGCCTAAGTCGCCAAGGGAAAGTTGATAAAATTCCATTACTGCTCCGGCAGAAGCACCAGCAGGATAATCAATAACCACAGGCCCCGTTTTAGAAAGATCTGCCCAACTAATCACATAAGGAGTGGTAGCGTTAGCGGTCAGAATGCCTGCTTTTTCATTGAAGGATTTGTATTCTACAAAATCTAAATCAGCTCCGCCATAGACTTCAGAATGCGCATTGTACCACATTTGAAAAGTGGTTACCGGAAGTGACCATTGATACACTTCAATAGCCCTTTGCAAACTCAATTGATCATTCAGTTTAGCAATGGATTCTTTAGTAATATAACTTTGATTCAATTGAATATCACCAAAATTGGTTTTTATCAATTCATCGCCTTGCAAAGTAGCATCAGCAAGTGCAACAGCATTATTAGCTCCTACTGCATCCTTTGACTGTGGTTGATTGCATGGAGCGATTACTCCAATTATTGTAATCATTAACAATGCTTTGAATTTTATTAGTTTCATTTTTAACCTTTTATGAGTTTAATTGTTTACCTTATTCAATGCTGGTTTTTTCCAACTACCATCCAGAGCAGCTTCCTTTGGCCAATACAACCTCATAATGGTGACGAATGGTCCTTTCGGGGCTGGTAGCCAGTTGGCTTCCTTTGCTTTTCCCGGAGAATCATTTTGAATATAGAGGGTAATACCGCCATCCTTATCTTTCACAAAATCCGAAATCATAGGTGAATTCAATAAATACCGATTGATGGGATTTTCTACCAATAAACTTTGCGGCATTTTATACATGGTCAAAGACCAGAAGGCATTAACAGGTGGTAGTTCGCCTTCGGCAAAATGTATGGTGTATTTGTTTGTCGTTGCATCTAATTTATTTCCATCCGAATCTACTCCATAAAACGGATACATGGCTTCTTCTTTTGAGTTTCCGTAGATACCTAATACGGCTGCAACCATTCTATATAGGTAGTTATTCTTTAAATACGCTCGCGTCCCCAAAATATCACCTGAAACAACCTCTCCCGCATTCACTTTCGTCACTAATTGAGCAAAATCAACAGACCATGCCTCTTTTATTCCTTCTTCAAAAGCGGCCTTCACTTCAGGGGAAAGATTTTCAACATCAAATTCTTTTCCTGCACCTATTCCAATTTTTGCAAATCGTTCTATTAATTCAGTCTCCGTTGGATTCGTTGGGCAGAACTGCATCACAAAATTCATTATCCGGAAGAAATCCAAAGAAGATTTTTGTGCTTCTGGAGTCAGTGGTTTAATAAAATCTATTGCAGGGGCAGGAGCGGGTGCTTCCGCATTTAAAAATGACGATAAAGGCTCTACCTTATACTGGGCCTGAATTTTCTTTACGTTATCAATATCGTCAGGATTGAAAAGTTGTGTTCGATAAATTAAACTGACAAATTCAGTTTCCGATTTCACTACACGGCTTATACCTTCAGGAACTTCTCCATTCCAGTTTGGGCCTACAACTAGATACTTGCCGGCTTTATTGCCCGAAGAGCGAGTACCTAAATAGTCGAAATTAAAAGTATACGCATCTATGAACTGAATGCTGTAGTAGCGATTTTCATCCACCGCTGGTAATGTTAATACAATAGGCTCTGCACGCAGATCTAAACCTGCAAATGAATAAGGCGTGTCTGAATTGGGTGTCTGTATAGCAACATCGGCAGGTGTAAAAACACTAGCTATATTCGTTAAATGATTCCATGGAGCTTTAAATTCAGAATTTGTACTGTCTACATAATAGCCGTACTGAACTCGGTAGTTATCTACCATCGGGAAGCCATAAATATAGGCTTCTTTCGCTATGGCTGTTATTGAATCTAATGGCAACTCAGAAGATACCATAGTTTCTTTTTTACCCTTGTTCTCAGTACACGAGAATGTGATTAACACAATTAATAGTAGGTGAAATGCTGTTTTCATAATAAGTTATTCTCCTTGTTTTAATATCATAAAACATAATTCTTTACGCAATTCGTAATAACTAAACATAAGATGAATTGACGTAACTAGTTTTAAGTTTGAACAAAAGTTCAAAATCAGTTCATTATAAATACAATTTATACAAATAAAAGATAGGCTTCAAGAATTTTTCAGAAGTTTTAATATAGATACTGGCGGGTACGTAGAAGGTAAAAAACTGGAACGGCGCCTCAACCGTTCCCCTTAAAAGAAATAAATTGGAATTAATTTATTTCGGATTGAGCAGATGTAATATCAGCATTATCCAGATTGTTATGAAGCTCTAATCCGGAATTTTAAATATTACCAATTGAATCAGCAAGCAGTTCGAATTTAGAAGTCTTGAACTTTAGTAATGAGTTAATCATTATAGCTATACTTCGTTCCAGCTCATCGGTGGTTGAATCTGCGATCATCTCGCAGCTTGCTTTGAGGTTCTCAAAATCATCGAAAATCTCTTCGAACTTGCTTGGATTTGCTGAAACAATTTTTATAGTTCCAAATCCATTCTTTAGCGAAGTGGTTACCTAAGGCTCATCCGCCCATCAAAAACCAGGCTGGCCTCACATAAACATTGCATTAGGATTTTTCGGTTTCTGGTAGCAAAACGAGTTTATAATTTTTTTTGCAGGAATTTTTATTAACTCATACTGCAATTTTTCTACATCATTATAAAAAAGAACCCTGCAAACGAAGCTGCAGAGGAAGTCAAAAAAAATTGAAGTTAAAACGAATGCTGAATCACTTAGTGAAAGGCAAAGGATTAATCAGAAGTTCGAAGAGCTTACTAACCGCTTGAATGTCTTGCTTGGAAATATTTTAGTGAGTTAAAGGGGGCAGATGCCCCCAATTTTACTTAAACAAAATCATCTTGTGTGTCTGAAAGTAATTACCTGACTACAAGCCCGTTCAGCACTTTATAAATAATAAATTATGTACACATGATACCCCGGCGATTGCATAAATTTTTTACATGTTAACTTCACCTTCGAAGCAGCACCTAAAAGGAATGAAAAACAAATCCAGAGAAATTTAGCTGTTTAGAAAGTGACCTCAAACCTTCATCTTTTACTTCACTTTATTATATTTGAACTAATGATATTGATATCCTGAATGAAACAAAAATTTTCCAAAATAGTCCTTAACGAGATAATAATGGACAGCATGCCCGGACTGTCATACATTTTCTCGAAAGAAGGAAATCTTGTTGCATGGGGCAGTAGAAAAGCATGGGACATGCTAGAGTACTCGGACGAGGAAATGAACAATAAACTAGTTATCGAATTCATTGATGATGCTGATAAAGAAAAAGTTATGACAGCATTTCAGAAAGTTTTCATAAAGGGTGAAACACAGGTTGAGCATTTAGCCGTTTCCAAATCAGGAAAAAGAATCCCGCTACTGGCATCCGCAAGGTTGGTGAAAATTGAAGATGAAGAATTCCTTATCGGATTATCCGTGGATATATCTGAGTTAGTAAACGCCCGTGATAAAATTGAAGAACATCTAAAAGAAATATCAAGATTGAATGAGCTGCTGAAGGCTGAGAACATATATTTAAAAGATCAACTAATGATGAGTGGTGTGGAGCACGAGATGGTTGGTGAAAGTGATGCTCTTAAATATATACTCTATAAAATTCAGCAGGTAGCACCAACTGACGCAACAGTACTGATTCAGGGTGAAACGGGTACAGGAAAAGAACTCGTTGCAAGAGCAATACACAATGAAAGTAAGCGAAAGAATAAACCGTTTGTTAAGGTAAATTGCGCTTCAATTCCTGAAAATCTGATTGAGAGTGAATTGTTCGGTCATGAAAAAGGAGCCTTTACCGGTGCTATCGAGAAACGTATTGGTAGATTTGAGCTTGCAGATGGAGGAACCATTTTCCTTGATGAGATAGGTGAACTACCTATAAATGTTCAGTCAAAATTATTGCATGTTTTGCAGCAAGGAGAGTTTGAAAGAATCGGAAGCTCAAAAACTATCAGAGCAGATGTAAGGGTAATAGCTGCTACCAATAAAGTCCTACAGGAAGAAATTGAAAAAGGGAATTTCAGAAATGATCTTTATTACCGGCTAAATGTCTTCCCTATTTCAGTGGTACCATTAAGAGAAAAAAAAGAAGATATTCCGCTTTTAATAGAACATTACATCCAAATTTATTCAGATAAATTTAACAAGCCGATAAAATCCATTCCAAAAAACATGATTAAAAGTTTCGTTGAATATCACTGGCCTGGGAATATCCGTGAACTGGAGAACATGGTAGAAAGGGCTATAATTACTTCACAGAATGGAAACTTAAATTTTGAATTACTCACAAAACCGGAAACTATTGTTCCAGAAGAACTCCCACTTGAGACTATGGAAAAAAATCATATCCTAAAAGTTCTTGAAAAAACTTACTGGAGAATAAGCGGCAAGGGAGGCGCAGCTTCTCTGCTTAAAATTAATCCTGATACCCTCAGATCTAAAATGCGCAAGTTGGGAATTAAACGAAACACAACTGATTAACCCTTCGTTACATTAAACATAAATCGTTAAATAAAACGATCACTCTTTCTCTGAAAAATTGAATAATTCAATATTCGATTCAAATTAAAACAAAACGAAGTTGGCAGGGAGATTGGATAGTTCCTACTGAGGAGCGGTAGTAATTCATCATATCCACTTTAGCGTAATAAATATCTATGAATACAGTAACCATTAATGCCAAAATTAACGAACAGAAAAAAGCAGAGTTTTATCATACAATGGAATCGCTTGAAAAATTAGTGAAAAATTATTGTAATGAATTTAAAGTAAATATTGACCCGGATAATAAATTGGAAATCAGGGTTACATTTAACAGTAAAGAAGAGATGTCTGAAAGTTTTTTTAATCCTGAATTCAACATACTTAAGGGTTCTGTCAGAAGTCTGTGTGAGAATGTTAATATTTCATTTAATGATATAAAAGTATAGAATCAGTAATCAACAGTAAATCTTTGTTGTAAAAGATTTGCGAAACCATTAGTAATAAAAATAATTAAATCATATTCATAATAATTAAGGAGTCAGATTAATGAAGAATTTTCTTATCGTAATTTTGTTCCTTCCTCTTCTAAGCTTGTTTTTCGCTTGCCAGGAAGGATCAGAGATGAAACAAACTGGTGATCAGATAGATAGAACTGTTCTGCCAATTAAGGAACCCATTCCTCCGACCAGTTCGGAGTTGGATGTACGTAATGTAAAAGTACCGCCACAATTTAAAGTAGAAGCTCCTGAGGGAGCTCCCAATGTTATTCTTGTTTTAGTTGATGACCTTGGATTTGCCGGAACCAGTACTTTTGGAGGACCCGTGCCAACACCTACTTTTGATAAAATAGCGAGCGAAGGTATCCATTACAATAATTTTCATACTACTGCAGTCTGTTCACCCACACGAGCTGCATTAAAAAGTGGAAGGAACCACCACGTAAATAATATGGGAAGTATTATTGAAACAGGTACGGGGATACCAGGAAACACAGGAAAAATCCCACAATATGTAACTCCCCTTGCAGAGATCTTGCGATTAAATGGATACTCAACAGGAGCGTTTGGAAAATGGCATGAAACTGCTGCCTGGGAAGCAAACACTATTGGACCGCTTGATCGCTGGCCTATTCACCAGGGATTTGATAAATTTTATGGTTTTCTGGGAGGCGAAACAAACCAATGGGCACCATTTATATATGATGGAGTTCATCCAGTTGAGTTGCCTGAAGATCCGAATTATCATTTTATGACCGACATGACAGATCAATCGATCGCCTGGATGAAGTATCAGAAAGCACTGGATCCTGAGAAACCGTTTTTTATGTATTTCGCACCAGGCGCTACTCATGCCCCGCATCACGTACCACAAAGTTACATAGACAAATACAAAGGTAAATTTGATGAAGGATGGGATGCTATTCGTCAGGAAATATTGGATCGTCAAATTAAGTTAGGTATAGTACCTGAAGGGACTAAACTTGCTCCAAAACCGAAAGCAATACCGGAATGGGAAAGTCTTTCCGCAGATCAAAAGCGACTATATACTAAACAGGTAGAAGTGTTTGCCGCATACATCGATATGATGGATTTCGAGATTGGGCGTTTAATTGAGGCGGTAGACCAGATTGGACAAACAGAAAACACTATGGTCATTTTTGTTTATGGTGATAATGGCACTAGTGCTGAAGGCGGAGCTAATGGTATGTACAGTGAAATGACATATTTCAATGGAGTGCAGGAAACCGTACCCGATATGTTAAAGAAGATTGACAAATGGGGTGGGCCGGAAACTTATCCGCATATGGCTGCTGGTTGGGCTGTAATGTTTGATACACCTTACAAATGGACAAAACAAATGGGGTCTGATCATGGAGGTACCAAAGTCGGGATGACCATTCGTTGGCCGAAAGGCATCAAGACAAAAGGAGGATTGAGAACTCAATTTACTCACGTAATAGATGTAGCGCCAACTATTCTGGAAGCCGCCGGTTTACCTGAACCGAAGGTAGTAAACGGTATTGAACAGCGACCTATGGATGGAACAAGTATGGTATATACGTTTGATGATGCAAGTGCTAAGGAAAGACATACTACCCAATACTTTGAAATGTTTGGTAATCGAGCCATTTATAATGACGGATGGTACGCAAGAACCATCCACAGAGCTCCCTGGGAAAGTGAACCGAGAAGACCGCTTAAGGATGATATCTGGGAATTGTACGAAGTTGCTAACGACTTTAGTCTGGTCAATGACCTTTCAGCTAAGTACCCCGAAAAATTAAAAGAATTGCAGGAACTTTTTATGAAGGAAGCTGAGAAAAATTATGCCCTGCCTATTGATGACCGTTTATTCGATCGGCTTATTGCTTCAAATGTTGGACGTCCTGATTTAATGGAAGGACGCAATTCATTGACACTTGCTGAGGGTATGATGGGTATGAGTGAAAATACTTTTATAAATATCAAAAACAGATCCAAGGTTATTACTGCAACACTTGAAATTCCGCAAGGTAAAACCGCAAACGGAATTATCATTGCACAGGGTGGACGCTTTGGCGGATGGGCATTATACGTGAAAGACGGAACGCTGGCATACGATTACAATTTCCTTGGTATGGAACGCTACACGGTATCATCATCAGAAAAGTTAAAACCTGGTAAACATTTAGTTAAGTTTGATTTTGCTTACGATGGCGGAGGTATTGGTAAAGGTGGAATGGGAACTTTATACATTGATGGAAACCAAGTTGCGCAGAGCAGAATTGAAAGAACTCAACCCGGAATTTTCTCTGCTGATGAGACAACCGATGTTGGTATCGATTTGGCAACCCCTGTGGTTGAGAGAATAGGAGCTGAACATAAATCAAAATTTAGTGGTAGCATTACGAAAGTTACGGTTGAGATTAAATAAATATGTAAAAAGAAAATTATTATTTTTTACAAGACGATCAACGGTCATCAATTTTGGTGACCGCTGATCTTGAAATACCGGATTTATTATTTATTCATTTTTAAAAGAGGATTTGATGTCAAAAAAATTAATCGTTACGTTTATTTGCGTAATTGTTGTATCTATTATTCAGTCGATTTCTATCGCTCAAACAGATTCAACTGTCGTTCAGCCTAAACCTACAACACAAACAGTTAGTGGTGTTACTATTCCAGAAGGCACAAAATTGATGGTTAACCTAGATAAACCAATAAGCACAGCTAAAAATCCTGCCGGTTCTACATTTAGTGCAATATTGGAAGTCGATTTTGTGTATGATGGTAAAGTAATTGCGCCAAAAGGGTCTCCTGTCTATGGAAAAGTAATTGAATGCCGTGGCGGAAGAGTTTTAGGTGGCTCAAAGCTCACAATCCAGTTTACTGATATTATGGTAAACAATCAGTTAACCACAATTGTTACAGATCCGATCGGTGTTGAAGGTGGTAAAGGGAACACAGCAAAAACTGTCGGTGCAGGTGCTCTGATCGGTGCAGCTTTTGGTGGTGCAGGAGAAGGTGCAGCCGTTGGTGGTGCATTAGCCTTGTTGAGTGCAGGTAAAAACCATATTCAGATACCGGCAGGAACACTTGCAGAAATTCCTTTGAAAGCGCCCTTGACTATAAAATAAACTTGCTGAACCCATAACTTTTAAAAGCCTGAATTAATAGAGAAATAAAATGAGCTGGAAAGAAAAACTTAAACATGAACTTAAGTCTGTGGGAATTGCCACGTTATATTTTTTAATTTGGTTTGGCTTTCTGATGTTAATTAAAGTGCTGCTTCTTGAGGACTACGACATAGAATTTACTGGTGTATCTATGGTAATTGTGGGTGCACTTGTAGTTGCTAAGGTAATACTGATAATGGAATATATTCCTTTAGGTTCGTGGGTAAAAAAACAACCCGCTTACGTAGATGTAATATTAAGAACTGTATTATATTCACTAGGTGTTCTGGTTATTTTAATCCTGGAAAAAGGATTTGAGGGTAGTGGTGAATATGGTGGTTTTCTTTCATCTGTAAGGCAGGCTTTTAATCATGTAGACATCTACCACGTTTGGGTTAATACAATCGTTGTTTTCGGTGCTTTACTTGTATTTAATACAATTTCGATTTTTAGAAAACAATTAGGTAAAGGTGGATTAATGCGAATGCTTCTGGTTCCCCCTCCAGAGGAAATACAAAAAAATAATTAGGTAATTATATGAAATTATTTATACGATTTTTTCTTATTATAATAACGGTAGTCTACTGTTCAGACTACCTCTATAGTCAAAAACCTTCAACACTTGACTATCCTTCAGCTATGACACCAGGAGATTGGAGATTCTCATTAGGATGGGCTTCTATTTCAATGCCCTCTGATATTGTTTTGGAGTCCTCAGTTATCCGTTGGCCGCTGATAAAATTTGGCGCACAAATGGGACTGCCGTCTAACTTTGTGATGGATGCAATGCTTTCTACCGAACTTCTTACAAATCATATAGAATTAGGCGGACGATGGGTTTACGAATTCAATGACAACTTTCATGCAAGCGCGGAATACAGTCTGGCATATTTTTTTGGCAAACTGGAAGGAGCCGGTTATGATACTAAAATTCATGGCTGGTTCAGTTATCCTTCTTTAGGAGTCGGTTATGATTTTGGAGAATTAACACTCACTGCAATTGGAACAATATGTTTTATAAATTCATTAACTTCAACTTCCGGCGAAGTTGAAACCAGTTTTAATACAAACAGATTTAATGGATTTAATTACAGGATAGCCCTGGAACAGCCGTTCTATAAAACTACAACTATCGGGCTTGCATTCCAGCTTAACTATTTTAAAATGTATTATCCTCAATGGCCATTGTTCCCGGCGCTTGATCGTTACTACTGGATACCTGAAATGCAAATATGGTTAACACTTTAGAGTAAACTAGATTAAAAAATTTTTGAAAGAATAAATGTATGAAATCAATTAAGAAAAGATTAGCTGTACTATTTTCAATCACAATTTTTGTTTTATCGATTTTTTTATTGAATAGTTGTTCCAATGAGCTTGGTGTAATTTTCCCGGAATGGGGTGAGGATGGATTATTAGATGAGACAACACCTCTTACCTCTGATATGAGAGCACGATTTGAAGGAATATATAATGTTGAGCAAGGCAGCGACCAGTTCGGAAGTTCGGTAATAATTCAATGGAACGGTAACTGGGTTTCTATTTATACGGGTAAAAGCACTGGTTACTTATTGATGCAAGGTGGTAATCTTGATTCCGTTGTCTATCTCGAAGGCTACTGGCGATATCAGAACAGTGCACAGACCGGATTAGCACAGTTCAGAATGACTCAAGGATCGGATTTCGTTTTTGGAACTTCAAGCGATTCGACAAATATTTTATTAGAAGGCACCTGGGGAAATGAGCAGGAGTATCCGCAGAATACAGTCAAATTCAGATTTGTCCGAAAAATTAAACCAGAACTGCTTCAGAATAAATATTATATTATCAGTCATCATGGTTCTGGCGGAGGTCCGGAATATTTACCACACACCGAAAACACAAATGAGATATGTAAAGTTATTGAACGTTATGGCGCAAATGGAATTGAAGTAGATGTTAGAGTTTCAAAAGACGGAGTCCCGTTTATGTATCATGACAACACACTTAATCCACGGTTGATTCGTAAAGGCTCGCTGGTAGGAAAACCTGAAGATTATACTTTTACTGAGTTAAATACTTTAGTTCGGTTAATTCATGGTGAACAGATTCCTTCCCTTGCATCTATGCTGGATGTTATAGTAACAGAAACAACTCTTGAGTTTGTTTATGTTGATTGTAAACCAACAAGTGAACCCGGGCTTGGTACAATTGCAGCTATTTGTGAATCTGCAAGACAAAAGGCTTTATCTCTTAACAGAGATATTGAAATATATATGGCAATCACGACTGAGGATTTATACAACGCTTTTCTGCTGTTACCAAATTATCAAAGTATACCAACCATCTGTGAACTCGACATTGAAAAATTGAACCAGATGAATTCGCAAGTCTGGTCACCAAGGTTTACCGAAGGAACTCAGAATTCCGAGGTTGCTTCATTGCATTCACAGGGAAAGAAAGCTATTACATGGACTGTCAATATACCCGATCAGATGTATCAGTATTTAAATGAAGGAATATTTGACGGGATGCTTACAGATTACTGCACTCTTCTTGCTTACTATTACTACGGACAATAATATGAAAAAAACATTTTTATTTTTAATTGCATTTCTCCTATTTCAGTCATCAGGATATTCTAAGAGTCCTGATTCATTATACACCTTCACTGCTTACGGAGGCGCTGGCTACGTAAGAAATATTGCACAATTTGATTATGAATTTCCCAGTTTAAACAAGAACGGTTTTCTTGCAGGACTTAGAGTAATGTGGAAACCTGATTATCTTGTGCGGGCGGGAATTGAAGTTGGACGAACAGATTTATATTCTGTTGATGAATCCTCTATCCCGACTGATTCAGGAACTACCAATCTTCAGACCGATGTTTATTCGTGGAATTTTATGCTTGTATTTTCGATGTCACCAATGGACAATCTTGAAATAAATGTGGGAACCGGTATGGCATTTAATACAGTAAATAACACAGCCTTCGGGAACGAATCTACTTCTACTGATGGGGGATCTGTATTTATGATTTCTTCCGGCTACTACTTTCCTGTTTCAGAAGATTTGATGGTTGGAGCAGAACTTCGGTGGATGCATATACCTAAATATGATGATCAAACTATCTCCTTGCAGTTATCTATAGCTTATACATTTTTAGAGTATTAGTTGTTTTAGGATTAGGTTCGGATGTTTTCGGTGATGGACTATGGCCAATCGTCATAGCACATGCTGTTATGGGCTACTGGTGTATTACAATCCTGATGAGAAGCCAACCTCACAGAAGCAAGGATCGGAAGTAGAAAAATCTTTTATGATATAACCATTGTATAGGACTAAGTACCTATTTACTG
>JACZKK010000137.1 GCA_014860115.1 Ignavibacteriaceae bacterium | reverse complement strand
CTAATAGAATTGTTTCAATACTTATTGATATTAGTTCATAAGGAACACTAAAATACGTTACATAAGAAAATTCATATACAAATGATAGGAAGTATCCAATGAAAGGTAGTATAGTTAAAATAATTCCGAGCGGTACTTTTTGATTATTTTCTTCCATTTATATTCTATAACTAACTATTCAATAACAGGAAATACTATATTTTCATTTGAATTAATTGTAGCACAGCTTGCAACAATTTACTATTTAATAGCTGTTCGGCAAATCGGAAGGAATATTTTTGAAGTCTTAATCGCAAGGGAAGTCTTATAAATGTTTCTCGAAAATTTCAATAGGAAACTTAACACTTAAATTTAGTTTTTTTTATTTACTGAATCAATTATTTATATAACTATTCTTTTTTATTGTTAAATTTATCAGGTCTTCACTTAAATCTATTGCTGTTTAATGCATACTTATGATCAGGCACATAGAGTAATTTTTATTGATTTGATGCGGGCAATTGCTGTGCTTCAGATGGTGCAGGGTCATACAGTTGATGTGTTACTCTCACCGGAATTTAGAACTGCTGAATTTCCCATCTATAATATCTGGTACTTTCTGCGAGGAATGACAGCACCAATATTTATGTTCACCGCCGGTACTACTTTTACCTACCTGTTCAAATCTGTTAAAAAACCTTTTGAAGAAAATTATCGAGTTAAAAAAGGTATTCGCAGAGCATTGCTTTTATTGTTCATTGGGTATATTCTGAGATATCCTTCCTGGACTATTGTGGATTTTTCTGAAGTAACAGCAAAAGCCTGGCAAACATTTTTTATTGTGGATGTATTGCATCTGATAGGTTTCAGTCTTTTATTAGTTCTATTGATCTTGTTTGTAACGGAGAAACTCAAGTTAAATTATACTGTCACTTTTATTGCAAGTGCCGTTTTAATTTTCCTCGCTTCACCATTTATGGAAAATATTAACTGGAACTCTTATTTGCCCGCACCAATAGCAGCATATTTGTATAGCGGATCAGGTTCACTGTTTCCAATATTTCCGTGGGCAGGTTATGTATTATCAGGTGCTGTTTTAGGAAGTTATCTTGCTCAAAATTCTATGATGTTCAAAACTTCGCGGTTCAGTATTCTTCTGGCAATATTTGGTGCAACCTTCATCTTAACTTCAATGCTCAGTGAAATAGTCCTTCATAAATTACAGATTGTTGTCAGTAATCCTCAAACATCACCATTTACAATTTTCTTCAGAATAGGTTTTGTACTTTTACTTACTGCCGTGGTTTCATATATATCATTGAGGGTAGAAAAGATTCCTCATCTGATAATTCTTGTTGGAAGAAATACTCTGCTGATCTATGTCGTTCATCTGATCATACTTTATGGAAGCATCTGGACACCGGGACTTAAACTACTCTGGGGTGAAAGTTTCTCGGGCTGGCAATCTTTCATTGCAGCTTTAATCATGATCACATTAATGACATATATGGTCATCGTAATTCATAAACTGAAAATTCACAATAAGGAACTTGTCACATGATAATTGGGCAGCCAACATAGGTAGATTAGCAATCTTTTTGATAAATTTCATTCAGGAATATTAACATTTATAATTTCGTTTGATGCGTAAAACAAAATCAACTGATCCCAGTCTAACTGAAGAAGAAAAAAACTTTGAGCAATCTATCCGTCCATTAAGCATTAAGGATTTTGGCGGACAGCAGAAGATCACAGATAATCTGAATATATTTATTTCCGCTGCAAAAAAAAGAGATGAGGCTCTTGATCATTCATTGCTAACCGGACCTCCTGGATTAGGAAAGACCACTCTTGCCTATATAATTGCAAACGAAATGGGTGTTAAGCTCAAAGTAACTTCCGGACCGGTTCTGGAAAAACCCGGTGACCTTGCCGGCATACTCACAAACCTTGAAGAAAAATCTGTTTTGTTTATTGATGAGATACATCGCTTAAGTCCGGTTGTTGAAGAATATCTTTACTCAGCGATGGAGGATTATAAATTAGATATAATGATAGACAGCGGACCGAATGCAAGAACGATTCAACTGAGTCTTCCTAAATATACTCTTGTTGGAGCAACTACCAGAGCAGGTATGTTAACATCACCACTAAGAGACAGGTTCGGTATCAAGTTCAGGCTGGATTATTATGAAGCCGAAAGTATTCAAAAAATAATTTTGCGTTCTTCAAAAATTCTTAATGTTGAAGTTGATGAAGATGCATCTTATGAAATTGCGAAACGTTCACGCGGAACCCCAAGAATTGCTAACAGACTTCTGCGGAGGACGCGAGACTTTGCCGATTATGACAATAAAAAGAAAATTGATCTTGAAGTAGCGAAGAAGGCTCTCATTGCTCTTGAAGTAGATGATTTTGGACTGGATGAAATGGATAAAGAAATTATTCTTGCTATTATAGAAAAATATAACGGCGGACCTGTTGGATTAAATACTTTATCAGTTGCAGTTAATGAAGACCCCGGCACAATTGAAGAAGTTTATGAACCATTCCTGATTCAGCAAGGGTTTATTCAAAGAACTTCAAGGGGAAGGGAAGCCACTGCACTTGCATATAAAAGATTCGGAAAGAATAAATTAAACCAGGGTGATACAAAATCTTTGTTTGAATAAAAAAAAGTAATCTACCCGCCTTAAGGAATCGAGGTAATTTAATTGAAGATCATCAACATTATTATCGCGCTAATCATAATTCTGTTCTCATCATATGCATTGGGACAGGAAAAATTATTCATCCCAAGAAATATTCAATCAGCTTATGAGAAGGGAACACGCTCTTCCGATGGCAAACCCGGAAAAGAATACTGGCAGAACTCCGCCGATTACAAAATAGACGTTGAAGTTATTCCTTCCTCCTATCAAATAATAGGTAACGAAAAAGTAACCTACTATAATAATAGTCCAGACTCACTGACACGTATAGTACTCAGATTGTATCCAAATATTTTTAAGAAGGGAAGTGCAAGAGATTATTCTATTAATCCCGATGCGATTGCTGATGGTGTTTCAATCAATAAAATTGAGATTGATGGTCTTTCGATCAATTTGGAAAACAGAAGTATTTTCAGAGTAACCAGTACAATTGCTGTTATTTATCTGCCAGAGTCTGTTCCTGCAAAATCTTCAATAGATCTTTCTATAGATTGGAGCTTTTATCTTCCAACGAAGGCAACTCTGCGGATGGGTGTTTATGACTCAACTTCAGTATTCGTTGGTTACTGGTATCCTCAGGTTGCAGTTTATGATGATATAGAGGGATGGGATTATCACAACTACGGCGGACAGGTAGAGTTTTATAATGACTTCTCAAATTTTGATGTGAGTATTACACTGCCTAATAATTTTGGTGTTTGGGCAACGGGCGAACTACAAAATCCTGAAGAAGTGCTTAGTGAAAATATTTATGAAAGATATTCGACTGCAAAGGAATCAGATGAAGTTGTAAGAATTGTAACTGCCACTGATCTTAATCTTTCTACAATTTATAATAATGATGAAAACAAGAATACCTGGGTTTACAAGGCAAGTAATGTTTCTGATTTTGCCTTTGCCTTCAGTGATAATTATTTGTGGGATGGAGTAAGAACTATTATTGACAATAGTAACAATCAATCAGTTTTTGTTCAGGCAGTTTATCCTGTAAACTCACCAGACTTCTATGATGTAGCGGAAGTATCCAGGGACTTAATTAATTATTTCTCTTACGATATGCCGGGAGTAAAATTTCCTTTTCCTTCAGTAGTAGCTTTTAATAATGGAAGATCAGGCGGCGGCGGAATGGAATTTCCAATGATGATAAATGATGGTTCACCGGATGTTTGGGAGAACACAGTTTCATTAACAGCACACGAGCTGGCACATCAATATTTTCCATTTTTTGTTGGAACAAATGAAAAAAAATATGCTTTTATGGATGAAGGCTGGGCTGTGATGCTTCCATACAAGTATATGGAAAAATTAACTGGAATTAACTCACGGTTGATCAGCACGGTTGGTAACTATGAATACCTGGCTGGAAAAGAAGATGATATTCCTATGATGATCCCTTCATTATCTCTTCCATATAATTCTTATCGTAATTCCGCTTATGACAAGTCTTCAATTGCTTACGATATTTTGCGTGATATTTTAGGAGATGAACTATTCCTTAAGGCTTTGCAAGAATACATTTACAGATGGAGTGGCAAACATCCGACTCCAAACGATTTCTATTTTACTTTTAATGATGTTACAGGTGAAAATCTTAATTGGTTCTGGAGGCCCTGGTTTTTTGAAACTGGCTATCCTGATCTGGCAATTGACAGAGTATTAATTACTGATAAAGCTGAAATTACTATCAGGAAGGTTGGGAATATGCCGACTCCAGTTAAGTTTAAAGTAATTTATGAAAATGAAACAAGCGAAGAGTATTATTTCCCAGCAGATGTTTGGAAAGATGGGGCGGATTTATTCTCAATCGAAATTAAATTGTCGGATATACTAAAGGAAATACAACTGGGAGATTTCAGAATACCAGATTCAAACCGCGATAATAATCAGTTTTTAGTTCACTAAACTTTTAAAGAAAAATTATTCCTTTTGCTTTTTAGGTCTTCCTCTTTTTTTGGGAGGTTCAGTTGCGGGTTTTTCTTCAACAGCCGGTTCTGATTTAGATGCTTCCTTCACTGGTTCTTCCTTGGCAATTTCTTCTTTTGGAATGTCCTCTTTTATTTCTGGAAGTTCAACTTTTTCATTTACTGGTTCTGTTACCTCTGTTGGGTTTACTTCTTCTTTAATCTCTGTTATTTCTGGCTCTTTAATAGCGATTTCTTCCACTTTCGGTTCAACAACAACTGGCTTTGCTAATTCAGGCTCTGGCTTAGTTGGTTTCTTATGCTCGATTGGTTTTGTTTTTGCATCAATCGTTTTTCGTGAACTTGTTGTCTTGCCCTTTTTACGCTTTCTTGTCTTACCAAAAGAATGTTGAAATCTTTTCCCTTTTTTCGATTTTTTATCGCCTTTACCCATTGTCCTCTTTCTTGATTGTTAATTCTAAAAAATTTAATACACAATAATACTTCGCTAAATACTAACTTTCAATTATTGATCAGATTAAGCTAATCATTTTTTTGTTACTGATAAGCGAATGAATAGCCATAATATCAAAAGTTCAGGGAATTATGTTAAATCGTCAATTAAAAGCTATTATTTCTGCCTTCCAGCACGTGAATAAAATACCTTGATAGTTGTTAAAGTCCAGGCAGCGTAGGCTATTAAAAATAAAATCCAGTTAAAACTCGTTGGCCGGATTTCAGTCAAATTACCTATTCCGCTAACTATCACTCTGATGCTGTCTTCTGTAAATGTATACAAAAGTACAATTATGGATAACCCAAATGCAATCCAATCAATTGAAGTGACCAAGATTTTGACATCACGGATTAATAAATATCCAATTGTTATTAAAAGAATTGAAATCAGAACTGGAGCGCTTACCGGTCCCCACCACGGAAGAGGTATTAGAAAAAGTATATCCCATTCAAGCAGTGATGCAGGCCATTGAATGAATGTATAAAGCCAGATGTAATAGAAAATATCCCAGATGCCGAATGATAAAAAGAAATAGCCAATCTTTTTTTGCCAGGTGTTTCCTGCTATAAGACCAATTATGACAAGCATTACAATGGTTGCTGCTTCTCGTCCAATTTCGATAAAAGTGTAAATATCGGTTTCGAAATTAATATCTCTTATAAGATCTTCAATGTCATACATCGCACGAAGATAAACAACAACAGCAGATTCTAAATAAGCCATAGCAATGGCGAATATTACAACCCCCCAATTTTTTTTTTCTTTTAGTGTTGGTAACAAAATAATCTTTTAACTATTTATTATTGATATCTTCCCGAAAGTTGAAAACTTTTCAATCTGTCTCCTGTGTCGAAGAATATGAACTATGGCATGTTCCATCATCTGTTCAAGGTCATATTGAGGACCATATCGCGAGATTATTTTTACTTTCATAATTTCTTCGTCTGAATATTCCCATTTGTCTTGAAGCGTTTCTGAAGTGTACGCCAGCATTTTATCAAGTTCCATTGAGAAATCGTTTAGCGAGATGAGCCTTCGCTCAGGTGAAGATTTGGGAATTGCATACCAATCTCGTATATAATTTGCATAGCCAAATCCGGAATTGATAACGTGCGAGACAATAGTCCGAACAGAACGGCAGTCCTCATCTTTAGTTTCTGCATCAACAATTTTGACAGAATCGCTTTCGGAAATGTTCCCAACCAGATTTTTCAACTCTTTAGCTGCACGCTCATATTCATCCATAAGCGCTCCGATGGCTCCTTTTCGGTATTTTTTTTTCATATACACTTTCTTCTAAAAATTTCCTTTTACTTTTT
>JACZKK010000016.1 GCA_014860115.1 Ignavibacteriaceae bacterium | reverse complement strand
TGTAAAGACGACCCGCCGGGTCGTCTCTACTGATGGAATTGTGAATTTTATTTTTGTGCTTGGATTAAATGGGTTGGGATAATTGCTACCTAAATAAAATGTATTTAGTGGTTCTCTTTCAAAGATAACATTAACCGGATGCAGGATGATGGTTGCAAAATTACTCGTATCTGAAAATCCATATACGTTGTAAGCAAAAACACCATATGTATAAGTTGAATCGACTACCACCGTTGAATCTATGTAGACGGTTGCATTCTGTGGGGCAGTACCAATCGGTTTAAAACTGCCAGGCCCAAAAGGAAGTCCGTCTTTTCTGAGTATATTAAATGCATATTCATAATTTGAGTTGTCTTGCCAAGTTAACTTAACCTGAGGGTCTGGATTATAAATATCCTCTGCTACCAAATTTGTTGGACCATACAATGGTGGTGGAGTTAATGGAGGTTCGTTGAAAACAAAATTATCTATATACATTTCATCATTAAAAGTAGCACCATAAAAATTGGTAGCTTCGATTGAAAGTGGACTTCCCGAACCATAAGCACCATCTGTCCATTGCCAGGAATGGATTAAATTATTATCCAGATACAACCATGCCTGATCGTTCATAAGATTAACTACCAATTCTATAAATTGCCACGAGTCTGGTGTCCAGGAGAATGAGGCTGCATTTAATCCACCAGCATGTAGTAAACCGGATCCGCCAGCATTGAAATAGCATTCCATCGCCCAGTTCGAATTAAAACCATCAAATACTGCAAGTGTGCTAAAATAACCAGCTTTGCCTGTAGGTATATATAACCAAAATGTTACGTAGTAAAAACCGAAGGTGTGTGAGCCGAAAGGTTTTACGAGATCATTATTCTGAACAATCTTTACAGATTTAGTCCCTGTTATACTATAGTTAGTTGAAATGATTGGATCTTCAGCCGGATCGCAGGGATTTCCGAAGAACGTAGTCCAGTTCACAGAGTCCTGACAAGCTAACTGCTGATCGGGTACATAAGATTCGAAATCATCCAGAAATTCATATACCTGACCAGATACAACATCATTAAAGATAAACAGTTCAATTGCGACATAAAGCATAATAATCATTCGCTTTATCATACTTTCCTCCTTTATGAAGAATATAAATATGAAATACTTTTCATTCACACTTCAGATATTATTTCAATAAAATCATTTTTTTAGTTTCTGAAAACTTTCCAGATTGCAGTTTATAGAAATATATTCCACTGGGTAAACCGCTGATTCCGGACAAGCCGGAATGACTATTAGCATTGAATTCAATCTGATGATATCCTGCTTCTATATCTTCATTAATTAAAGTTCTTACTTCATTTCCGAGAATATCAAATACTTTTAGTGTTACAAAACTTTTCTGTGGAATTGAAAATCTGATTATTGTACTTGGGTTAAATGGATTGGGGTAATTCTGTGCAAGTTCAAACCCAATCGGTGAAATTATTTCAACAATCTCTTCTAGATCGTAATATTTATATGTTCCATCGAAATCAATTTGCTTTAATCTGTAATTATATCTTCCCGGATTTATGTTTTCATCAATGAATGAATATGAAGATATTTCTGTAGTCGTTCCTCTGCCCGGTAAAAATCCAACATTTCGCCACTCACTGTCATTCTGAGTTGAGCGCAGAATCTCAAATCCTTTATTATTCAACTCAGTTGCTGTTGACCAGACAAGTGTAACTTTATTTTGCTGAACATTCGCTTTAAAGTTTGTAAGCTCAACAGGAATGTTATCGGGTTCCGTATATTTTAGAATTACTCCGCTGTTACCAACAATCCATGCATTAGCAGCATCGGTCATATAAATATCATCAAAAGTAGAAATAGTGTAACGCGGCTCCAAAGCCCAATTCATACCACCATCGGTTGATATATAAACATAGCCGCTGGCACAAGCTGTCATTCCAAGAGTTCCAAAAACTGGTGATTGAACAAAATGAATTCCCCATACAGTATTATCCGGAGGAATCAATGCTGATTGCCAGTTTGTTCCACTGTTCGTTGTGTAGTATGTATTACCTCCGGTTCCACCTGCAATACCTCTATCACGATCAATAAATGAAATTCCATAAGTCCCCAATCCGCCAACTGCAAGCTGCTGCTGCCATGTAGTTCCTCCATCTGTTGTTCGCGAAATTCTCTCACCTGTTCCTGCAACCCATCCGTAAAGTGAATCAACCATATCCATATCCCAGGGATTGTATCCCGTGATGGTCGAAATAATATTCCAATTGAATCCACCATTAGTCGTTTTCGCAACGGTTCCGTTATAAGCTGCTACTATTCCGTAATTATCGTCGACAAAATCAATTGCGAGTATATCCGAATTTGTTCCTGTGATTCCTGTTGCAATTAAATTCCAGTTGTTACCCCCGTCAGTTGTAACGATTACGTTTCCCGCATCGCATCCTGCAATTGCATGGTTTGGCGAAGGTGCAACAACTTCATTTACATCACCTGTGTATGGAGAAACCTGTGTTGTCCAAATAAATCCGCCGTCAGTCGTTCTCGCAACGAATCCAGTACCAACAACATATCCGTTTAGTGTATCTGCAAAGCTTACATCCCTTATTCTGCTGCTCGTAAATCTATAACCGAGATCATTCCATGTTGCACCGCCATCAGTCGATTTAAAGAAATATCCGCTGCTTCCGGAAAGATAAGCAGCATTATCTGCACCAAATCTCACTGAATAAAAAGTTATTCCTGTAGGTAGTCCTGCAACCTGTGTCCAGGTATCTCCACTATTTGTAGTTCTTAAAACCGTACTTGCAGCTCCGCAAGCAAGTCCGTTAACGAAGGAATCATCAAAATCAATTGCCCAAAGTTGATTTGTTCCGCCGCCATCATAAACTGGTGACCAGGTTGTTCCACCGTCAGTTGTTTTTGCAATTCTATTCCTGTGACCTGCAAGAAATCCGGTTAATCCAGTTCCTGTTGGAGGAAAATAAATGCCGCGGTAATTGGTCAAAGTGCTAAATATCATCGGGATTGAAGTCCAATTACTTCCGCCGTTTGTAGATTTAATTAGCGCATCATTGTTACCAACAACATAAACATTCATTACGTCTGTAGCATAAACCCCGTAAAGTGTTTGTGTGGTTATTGATGTATTTGACTGCGAAAACCAATTATCACCACCGTCAGTTGTTTTTATAATAAAGCCGTTGAATCCGATTGACCATCCAATATTCTGATCGATGAAAAATACATCATACTTTGTTGTATCAGGTGCATTGCTCTGCCATGTCCAGGTCAAACCACCATCTGTTGTTTTGTGAAGCCGTTCTACAAAAGAACCAACAGCCCAGCCGGTATTATCATTAATAAAATAACAGCTTCTGTAAATTCCATCACCGCCGATTTGAACTATCTCCCAATTTTGTCCTCCATCGTGCGTTACAATTGCTTCACCCTGACCGGTGACAGTTATGAATCTGTTTTCAGATGGTGCTGAACCGATGTATGTTGTGTTTGGTGTCGGGTGAGGATTCATTACTCTCCACTGAGCAACGGAAGAAACTGAAACTAATATTACAAGTGCGATCGGTAAAAAAACTTTTTTCATAATGTTATTCCTTTTTAACTAGAGTGATAGTATTAATATTTATTTCAAAAGTATCATTTTCTTTGTTTCACTGTAAGTACCAGCGTGAAGCTGATA
>JACZKK010000136.1 GCA_014860115.1 Ignavibacteriaceae bacterium | reverse complement strand
CAGATCAATTACTAAAAACTGCCTGGAAAAATTTGCAAGCAAACATCCCACAAGAAGGCAAATAACCATTTGTCTTCTTCCATAAAGAAAAGTATAATGACCTAAAATTTTTATGATAAGGTATGTTGATAAGCTTACAAGGATAATTCCGATCAGCCTGTCAGGTTGTGAAAGCTGCAAAGCAATATAGCCGGGAACAACAATTCCACCGGCAGCTAATCCGAATACTTCGTATGAAAGTAAACTAAAAATTAATCCGAGTGTAATTGCAAGCTCAACCATAAACGACACTCCTGTTCTCAAAGAAGTCCGCAACTTTACCGCCCATACCGCCCATATTGCCAATTGCAAAAACCGTAGATTGCTCTGATGTATAAGCCAGGATTGCTTCAAAGACCGCTTCCGGTTCAGTCCAGCCAAGGTTAACAATTTTATTTCTTTTAACTCCACCTGAAACAGCTAATTCCTCAACAACTTCTGCCGACTGCCCGATTAAGATCAGATAGTCAAGCTCATCACTTAACTCTGTTCCAATCATTCCTGTAAGCTGCTTTGCCCTGTCTAATCGATCTTGCCTTGTATTCAATAAAATTATTTTTGCTCCGCGCATTCCTATTTCAGCTTTAATTTTTTTCCAGATCATCAAAGTTGATTGCGGATCATTTGCTGCAAATGCATTAAAGAAACTTATCTTTTTCTGGAAAACATTCACTATTGAACGCTTCAAAGCACCCGCATCAGGAATTGCTTTATACATTCCTCTCAAGGCAACATTTTTTTCGATACCCAGATGTTGGCTAACAGACAGTGCAAGAGCAACATTTTCTTTATGCTCTATATAACTAAAACCTTTCATCTCTTCTTCTGTAACCTGCTTCTCCTCTGCTAAGTGAATAACAGAATTTCTTTTATCACTTATTTCTTTCAACTTATTGAAAAGACTTTTTTCTGCAGTAAATAAGTTTTTGTTTTTAGGAATAGTATTTCCAAGAGCAGCTGCAATTTCAGGTAGAGTGTAACCCATAACATCAATATGGTCTAATCGTACGTTGGTAATTACACCGATTGTTGAATGAAGCATTTTAGTTTCAGTAACCCATTGATACTGCGGTTGAACCGCCATACATTCCATTACAATTGCCTGAGTTTTTCGCTTTGATGAAAATTTGATAATGGATAATTGCTCAATAATGTTGGGTTCAGCTTTGCGGTAAATGGCAACTTCGCATCCGTTTTCTAGAATTAGTCTTGGATAAGTTCCGGTAACTTTTGTAATTGTTTTGATTCCGGCTTCGCGCAAAGCAGCGCCAATTAATCTGGTAACACTGGACTTCCCCCTCGTGCCATTTATATGGATTCTTATCGGTATGGAAAAAATTCTTTTTTGATGGAGAGCAAACTCAATCAAACCATAAAGAGAGACTATAATAAAGACTATCAATAAAACTGTAAAAACGTACATATCAATTCACGATTTCTGAAATATCATATTGCTTCAAAGTTATTGAAGAGGTTTTTTATCGATAGTTAAATATTGTTACTTATTTTAAAAGTATCATCTTTCTTGTTTGAACAAAACTATTCGCCTGAATCCTGTAGAAGTAAACTCCAGAACCAACCTTTACTCCAGCACTGCTTTCACCATTCCAGATTACCTGATACCGCCCGGCAGTTTGATTTCCTTCGTACAGCGTTTTGACCAATATGCCGCTGATATCGTATATGCACAATTTAACATAAGCCTGTTCAGGAATTGAATAATTCATCGTTGTTTCCGGATTAAACGGATTCGGATAGTTTTGTTCCAAAACAAAATTATCTGGAATCGTACCAGTCTCATCTGCATCTTTTACCGACACAACTGTAGGTGTATTAGTGGTAAATTTTAACGCATAGTTATCCCGAACTTCAGTTGCAGTAATCGCATAAATATCATCAAAGACATATTGAAGCCCGATAGTTTCTGAG
>JACZKK010000135.1 GCA_014860115.1 Ignavibacteriaceae bacterium | reverse complement strand
CTACAAAAACTTCCTGGATCTATATGTTAAATTCAGAATGAAATTACGCGATGCTCAGGTAAGAGCTTATGACAAGGATACTGGTCTAATGAATGAGCTAAAGGATTACCAAAGACAGGTCGGAGTTTCTTATATACTTGAAAAGAAAATAAACGAGCCTGGTATAAAACAGCTTTATGAAAGAAGAAAAGAAGAATTCAGAGTTAGCCACATAATGATAAGACCTGATACGCTGGGTGATGAAGGAGCAAGGAATAAAGCACAGGCAATATTAGACAGCATTAAAAATGGTCATATCTTTGAAAACATGGCGATTAAACATTCTGATGATAAATTTTCTGGTATCAATGGTGGAGACATCTATTACATAACTGCAGGATTACTTCCCTACGAGTTCGAAGATCCGATGTATACTCTCAAAGCTGGTGAGGTTTATCCAGATGTCGTAAAAACGAGATTTGGCTATCATTTAATAAAAGTTACTGAAAGACAGCATCGTTTTCCAAAAATACAAGCAAGTCACATTTTAATTGGCTATCATAATGCGGAAGGTAATATTGATACTGCAGCGGCAAAACTAAAGGCAGAATCTGTTTTTACCGAACTTAATGCAGGTGCATCATTCGAGGAGCTCGTTACAAAATATAGCGACGATCCAGGTTCAAAAGAAAAAGGCGGAGACCTTGGATATTTTGAAAGAAGAATGATGGTCAAAGAATTTGATGAGGTTGCTTTCAAAATGGAAGTCGGTCAAATATCGGATCTCGTGCAAACTAATTTTGGTTATCATATAATCAAGCTAACCGATAAAATGGATACTCAGCCTTATGAGTCTGAATACGAAAGCCTGAAAAGTATGTTCAGCAAGCAAAGGTATCAACACGAAAGAGAGGTTTTAATTGATGGTCTTAAGAAAAAATATGATTTTAATATTGATGAAGACGTTCTGAATATGTTCGTAGAAAAAAGTGATTCTTTAAGATTTGGAATGGTTCATCCAAAATATGATGAAATTTCCGGCAGCGTTTTATTCTCTTATGCAAAGAAACCAACTACTATTGGAGCTTTTCTTGAAGCTGCTAACAGCAATTCCAAAATAACTGCAAAGCCGATGGATGATGCCGTTGAAGTTACAAATGCAATTAACATACTTGCTGAAGATATGCTTCTTGAAGAGGAGGCAATGAATCTTGATAAAACTGATCCGGAGTTTGCACAGCTAATGCAGGATTATAGAGACGGTATTTTCATTTTTAAGATTCAGGAAGAAGAAGTTTGGAACAAAGTAAAAATAGATAGTGCTGATGTTTATAATTATTGGAACTCAAACAAAGAAAAATATTCTTGGCCTGACAGAATAAGCTTCAGCGAAATATTTTCTACAAAAGATTCTCTTATCCAAAGTTATTATTCTATGCTGAAGGGAGGAGCATCATTCGATTCGCTTGCTGCACTTTACACCGAAAGATCAGTAAAGAAAAAAGATAGCGGACACTATGAATTGCAGTCTGTTGACTATTCTGAATTTTATAAAGAAGCCAATAAAATATTGAATGTTGGCACATACACAGAACCGGTAGTATTCTCCGGAGGATACTCAATCTTTAAACTTAATGAAAGACAACCGGCAAGAATTAAAACTTTTGAAGAGGCTAAAGCCGAAGTTTCTGGTGAATACCAGGAATTGCTAAGTAAAAAACTAGAGAATGATTATCTGACAAGCCTTGATAATAGATATAAGCCCAAAATGAATTATGATAATCTTCAAAATGCTTTTAAGCAGGAATAGAATAATTGAGGGAATAATATTCCCTCTCTTTTTTTTCGGAGCTTGTACTCAACCAGAGAAACCGGATTCTTATGTTGCCAGGGTAAACAATTCATATCTTACTGAAACTGAGTTCAACGAGTTGGTTGACTCACAAACTGCGTCGGAAAAAACTAAAACTCTGGTCATTAAAAACTGGGTTAAGCAGGAAATACTTCTTCAGGAAGCCATAAAGAAAGGCATAACTGAGTCTAAAGAATTTAAAAGAACAGTTGAAAATTCAAGACGACAATTAGCCTCATCCCTTGTTCTTCAGGATTTTGCCACTTCCTCTCAACCGGTTGTTACAAATGAAGAACTTCTAAATTATTACAATGAAAATAAATCAAGTTTCCGTATTCCCTTCAGTGCATTTTATTTAAATCGAATAAATTTTTCTGATAGAGAGGCCGCGGTAATGTTCCGCACCGAGTTGATGATTAACGGGTGGAAAGGAGCGTTAAATAAATTTTCTAATGATTTATCTCTCGTTAATTCCGAAAGTTCAGTTCTAATCTCAGAGCAGAATATATATCCAATAAGATTATTACGCATCCTTGAAGGACTTTACCCACTTGAAATTAGCATTGTCATTCCCGATGAGAGAGGTTATTATACAGTTGTACAGCTTCTGGAAAAATATTCGGCACAATCTATTCCACCATTTGAAGCTGTAAAAGTTGAGGTTGAAAGAAGATATAAAGCGGCGTTAACTGAGTTAGCCCTTGAAAACTACATTAACGATTTATATTCTCTCAGTGAAATAGAAATAAATAAGTGAAAGAACATGTCTTTAAAGATTTTTAGTGTATTAATTTTATTTGCAGTATCCCTATTCGCGCAGTCAGTTGTGATTGATAAGGTTGTTGCTATTATTGATAATGAAATCATTCTGCAAAGTGAGCTTGATTTTCAGGCCGCTATATATGCTTCGCAGCGCGGGATGGATCCTAAATCTCCTGAACTTAGAAATCAACTTCTCAATGCTATGATTGATGAAAAGCTGGTATATGCTCAGGCTGAACTTGATTCTATTGTAGTTACTGATGCTGAAGTTGCTCAAAGAATAGAATACCAGATTTCGGTTTTGAAGCAGCAATATGGTTCAGAAGCGAGCATTGAAACAATGTATGGGATGAGTCTCGAAAAAATTAAAAGAGAACTGCGTGATGATGTGAGAAAAAATTTGATGGTTCAAAGGTTACGTGAGAAAAATTTTGCACCCGTTGAAGCATCGCGTCGGGAGGTAGAAGAATTTTACCTGACTTATAGAGACAGCCTTGGTATGATTCCCGAGAAGCTGAGAATTTATCATATCTTCAGAAATCCTAAAACAACTGACAGACTTAAAAATCAGTATCGCGATTTTGCTCAAGCAGTACTCGATTCAATAAAACAGGGTGCAAGCTTTGAAGAAATGGCTAAAAAATATTCTGAAGATCCCGGAAGTAAGGCTTATGGGGGTGATCTGGGATTCGTCAAAAAAGGTGTGTTCTATCCGCAGTTTGAAGCAGCAGCATTTGCACTTGAAGTGGGTCAGCTATCGGATGTAGTTGAGACACCGGTGGGTTATCATATTATTGAATTGCTGGAACGAAGAGGAGAATCAATCCGAACACGGCACATCCTCTTTAAATTCAAAACCGATGAAGGTGCTGACCTTGAAGCAATCGAATTTCTTACAGAGCTAAGGGACAGTGTTGTAAAAGAAGTTAATACTTTTCAACATTATGCAAAAAGATACAGCGAAGATAAAGAGACGGCTCCGTTCTCCGGTGACCTCGGAACATTCTACATTAACCAGCTTGATAAAAATTTGCTTGATGTTGTATCGAAGATGAAACAAGGCGAAATCAGCTTTCCGAAAAGAATAGACTACGGACAAGGAATTTATGGATATCATATCGTTTATCTTCAATCAAGGGTTCCTCAGCATCCTGCAAGTCTTGAAGAAGATTATGCTGAATTAAAAAGACTTGCTGATGAGTACAAAAAGCAGAAGCAGTATGAAACCTGGGTTGCATCCCTAAGAGATAAAATTTATTGGGAAGTGAGGCTTTAAGTAGTAGTGAGTAAGAAGTAAGTAGTCAAGAGTATAATTATAATAGCTTCTCTATCCAGAATCTAGTATTCAGTATCAAAAAATTAAGGAATTAAGTTTGAAAGAAAATCCAGCAGGACAAAAAGATGTGGAACTTGTTGAAAAGCTTTCCGAAAAAGTTAAAAAAGTAAAATCCGAAATTGCAAAAGTGATTGTTGGCCAGGATGAGATAATTGATCAGCTATTAATTTCGCTTTTCTCACGAGGGCATTGTTTGCTGGTGGGAGTTCCCGGGTTGGCGAAAACACTTCTTATAAAAACTGTTTCGGAAGTTTTAGATTTAAAATTCAGCAGGATACAGTTCACTCCCGATTTAATGCCGAGCGATATTACCGGAACAGAAATAATTGAGGAGGATGCTGTTAGTAAGAAAAGAAATTTTAAGTTTATATCCGGACCGATCTTTGCCAACATAATTCTTGCAGATGAGATCAACAGAACACCTCCTAAAACACAAGCAGCACTTCTTGAAGCGATGCAGGAAAATAAGGTGACCGCTGCAGGAGTTACTTATCAATTGCCTCAGCCGTTCTTTGTTCTTGCAACACAAAACCCGATTGAGCAGGAAGGAACTTATCCATTACCTGAAGCACAGCTTGACAGGTTTATGTTCAACCTTTGGCTAGATTATCCTTCCTTCAAAGATGAAATAAGAATAGTTGAAACTACCACTAGTGAATACAAGGCAAAGCTTGAAAAAGTTTTAAATGCAAATGAAATACTTGAATTCCAGGACCTTGTTAGAAAAGTTCCTGTAGCTGATAATGTCGTTGAGTTTGCAGTTAAAGTTGCTAATATGACCAGACCAACAAACGGAAACTCTCCTCAATTTATTAAAGATTGGATAACATGGGGAGCCGGTCCAAGAGCTTCTCAGTTTATGATACTAGCTTCAAAAACCCGTGCAGTTATCCAGGGAAGATTCACACCAAACATTGATGATGTTAAGATAGCAATGCTTCCTGTTCTCCGTCACAGAATTATCACCAACTTCAGCGCCGAAGCTGATGGAATAAAATCGACTGATGTGATTGAGAGATTGAGTAAGGAAGTTTAAAGTTTTTCCATTTAGTAATTGCCAATCACCAACCATAAGTTGCTTCTATCTAATAATATTTCTATAATACACTAACTTTTATTTTCAAACTAAGCGATGGGAAGTGAAATGAAAGAGTTTATAGAATTCATTGCCAAAAAACTTGTCGATCATCCTGACAAAGTACTCGTCGAGGAAAGTACTCCTGATGAAAACACGATAGCACTCATCCTAAAAGTTGATAAAAGCGATATCGGTAAAGTGATCGGCAAAAAAGGAAATATTGTGAATGCTATGCGAGCTTTGCTAATTGCTCTGGGAGGGAAAGAACACCATAGAGTCACATTGGAAATATTCGCTCCTGAGAAGAAACCAGAAGCGTAAGGTAAAATCGATTAACAAAAAGCAAACTGATTAAACTATAATTTTATTGGAGCTAATAAGCTTTCTTTTGATGAAGCAATGAATTTGAAAATTATTATTATATAAAACGGAAAGAAAAAATGAACGACTTCGAATTGAAAATGCGGGACAGTATTACAGTCGAGACGATTTCAAAAACTATTCTTAATGAAACAGCTAAGTGGGGTTTTAAGCCATCTGATTATATGTCGCTTGTTAATGGATTGCTTGACTTATCACTAACTAAACCACCTCAAAATGAATTAAAAGAAAAAACCGAAGCAAAGTTAAAACGGGGCAAGATTGATTTTCCTCTCCAGGGCAAGCAAATACAAATCAGAAAATTTATTAATAATGCAGATTACGAAATAGTCCAGAAATGGTTGAAAGATGAAGCAGGCCGATGGTTTTTGCTATCCCGGTCTTCTTCCAGCAGCAAAACTTTGCAAGAATTACTTGAAGATAAAAGAAACATATTTGGGATTATTTCATTGCCTGATACAACACCAATCGGACTGATGGGTTTTTTAAACTATGACCAGAATAATCACAAAGCAGAAATGCGAAAATTAATCGGGGAAGAAATACACCGCGGTAAAGGTTATGCCAAGGAAGCGACTATGTTATGGATTCAATATGGCATCAACAATTTAGGTTTAAAGAAAATATATCTCAACACAATCGAAAATAACATCAGGAATCTTACCCTAAATAAGGAGCTTGGCTTTCAGATAGAAGGCATCCTCCGAAAAGAGTTTGTTATTAATAATAAATATTATGACGTCATCAGAATGGGATATATTGTTGAAGATAGTTAGTCCGATTACTAAATAATGCTTCCGGTTCTCTGCCACAGAATTATAACAAACTTTAGTGCTGAATCTGAAGGAATAAAACCGACTGATGTGATAGAGAGACTGAGTGGAGGAATATAAAAATCCTTCTGAAACTTAGGTTTTTTGGAATTCATTCTATTATTCCCAAGACGTTTACTGTTACCTGCCAGAAAGAATAGTTGTAACTGTCAATTATTTTTCGCAAATTATAGCAAGTAGTTCTGCCCCTTAGGAGAAACGTATAGAATACTGTTCTCTTATTGCTCTCCGGAATGTTGTGCTTCCCCCAAGGAGTATTGTTCAAAGTAGTTGCATTTAATCCATAAATAATTCATTAAAATTTTTTGGAGGGCGCCATGTTCACTAAATTTTTTCTACTTTGTCTCAGTTTTGTCTTCATTCTGTTACTTTCTTCTTTCTCACCGGCACAGACAGATTCTTTAGTTTTATTTTCTGATGATTTCGAATCATACACTGCCGGAGGCCAAATTGCTTGCCAGGATACCATTCATATTAATGTGAATTGGAATACCTGGAACAGTATTCCTTGTGATCTGACCGAAGATCCTTATGTAACTAACACTAATTCTTACAGCGGAACGAACTCGGTTTGGATCCAACAGGATAACGACTTGGTTAAACCTATTCCTAACTATACCTATGGAAAGTATAGTATAAGCTTTTATATGTATATCCCTACGGATTATACTGCAAGCTGGGGTCAGTTAGCAGCTTTTTATAATCCTGATTCAACTGAGTGGGGATTTGTAGCCAAGTTCGATCCATCTGGAAACGGTTATATTAATGGTGGTGGAAGTGGTGCACCATTTTCGTTCTCCTATGATATGTGGATGCATAATGAACTAATTGTAGATTTAAACAAGGATTCAGCCGAGTACTATTTTGAAGGTAGTCTAATTCACAGCTGGCAATGGACTCTCGCTATTTGGGGTGATACATGTGCACGTCAGCTGTCTGTAACGGATATAATGGGCAGCGACTGGCCTCTTCCCGACCCATCTCAATGGTATTTGGATGACTTTATGCTGGAACGGTTAGATACTATAGTTGGAGTTAAGGATTTTTCTGTACCAACCGAATTTGCACTCGAACAAAATTATCCCAATCCATTCAATCCAGTAACCAGTATCCAGTATGCAGTAAGCAGTAGGCAATTTGTATCACTAAAAGTATATGATGTTCTGGGTAATGAAATAGCAACATTGGTAAGTGAAGAAAAATCTGCAGGAACCTACGAAGTAACTTTTAGTAGTCATTCCGGCGAAGTCCGGAATCTGCCAAGTGGAATTTACTTCTACAGACTTAAGGCTGGAAATTTTGTTGAAACGAAGAAGATGATCCTATTAAAATAATCTAAATAAGAAATTCTTTTATTGGGCTTATTGATGAAGTCATCAATCATAATTGTTGTTATTGGAATGATTAGTGCAGGATGCAGCACTACAACTTACCTGAGTTTGACAGAAAACGATAGAGGAAAAGTTATTAGAGAACTTAATGCTTATGAAAAAGGCACTAATGTAGGCGCCGAAGTAACAATAATTCTGTTTAACGGAGAGGAAGTTGAAGGAGAACTTCTATCTGTGCGTGATAGTGCATTGATTTTGTGCACTGAATATGGAGCAACGGAGGAAGAACTGCTAAATTCTGTCTATCCAATTATTCTTGTCAAAAATAATGAAATTAAGGAATTGACATTTGAAGGAAAATCTTATGTCTGGACAGGAATAGCTCTTGGTTATTTAACGGGTGCTGTATTAGGTGGCTTTATTGTTAATTCTACAACTGATTTATACGGAAATGAAAAAGATTTTGCAATAATAGTTGGAGCGGGAATTGGATCAATATTGGGCAGTGTTTCAGGAGGAATAGCAGGCTATGCTCTTTCCAATAAAGAATTTATACTGGAGGAAATTCCAACTGGTTATAATTTTTATATATTAAAAGATTACACTCGCTATAATGACGAAGAACCAGAATATCTAAAAGTAATTGATGTGATTGAAAGATAGAGTAACAACGTGTACCAGGCTTTTTAAAGAGGAGTAATTCTTTTTTTACTTGCCGCCTTACAACAGTTGCTTTTTTATCAAACCTAATTTTTGCAATTTATTGGTAAAGTTCTGCACTTTTGGAGAAACGTGTAGAATGTTGTTCTCTTATCTTCTGTCCGGAATGTTCTGCTTTCTCAAAGTGTAGAGTTGAGAAATAAAAATTATTCTCCCTCTATGATATAAATGGCGAAGTATTTTCAAATAGTTTGTCTTATTACTCTTCTCAATTCAGTTCTTTATACCCAAACTGAAAAGATGCAATTTGAACAACTCACAAGAGAGGACGGGTTGTCGGAAGGTTCTGCCTGGTGTATACTTCAGGATAGTAAAGGATTTTTATGGATCGGTACAGCGGATGGATTAAATAGATATGATGGGTATCAGTTCAAAATTTTCAGAAACATTCACAGTGATTTAAATAGCATTTCAAATAGCCAGGTTCTCTCAATTTTAGAAGATAAAACAGGAACACTCTGGATTGGTACGGATGGAGGAGGTCTGAATAAATTTAATAGTGATAAAGAAACTTTCACAAGATACATCCACAATCCAAATGACTCAACCAGCATAAGTGATAATGCTGTGTGGTCAATTTATGAAGATAATTCTGAAAATCTTTGGATTGGAACCTTTGGTGGCGGATTGAACAAGTTTGATAGGAGTAAGGAACCATTCATCAGGTATTCCCATAATCCTGATGATACAAGTAGCTTGAGTTTTAATACAGTAGTTTCAGTTTATGAAGACTCAAAGAGGAATTTATGGATTGCAACTCTCGGAGGAGGACTTAATATATTAACTCACTCCGAAAGAAAAAAAACAAATCCTGATTTCATACACTTCAGGCATGATCCAAATGATTCAAAAAGTCTCAGCAGTGATCAGGTATCAAGAGTATACGAAGATAGAAATGGTGTCATCTGGGTAGGTACTTTAGGTGAAGGTCTCAATCAACTTGTTTGGGAAGATGAGGACAAATTAAAAGCTACTTTCATTCATTACAAGAATCATCCTAATGAATCGTTAAGTATCAGTGGTAATGAGATTGTTCAAATTTATGAAGACAGAGATGGTGAAGTCTGGATTGGAACCTGGGGTGGAGGGTTGAATAAATTAATTCTGGGGATTGATAAAAACTCGCTGCTATCTTTTAAATCTTATACTCATAATGCGAGCGATCCATCAAGTCTAAGTAATAATATTGTGTATACAATTTATGAAGATAATTCAGGTTTGCTATGGGTAGGTTCATGGGGAGCCGGTTTCAATAAGTTCAATAAGAAGAAAAAAGCATTTAAACATTATAAAAATATTCCAAATGATCCATCGAGTTTGAGTGTCAATGGTACCTATGGAATTATTGAGGATCGAAATGGATATTTATGGATTGGAACCTGGGATGGTGGATTAGATAGGTTAGATAGAAAAACTAATAAGTTTAAACATTACCGCCATAATCCTGACGACCCTTCAAGTATAAGTGATAATGAAATTTATTCAGTTTATGAAGATAAATCCGGAATGCTCTGGATAGGAACATTTAATGGTGGATTGAATTTGCTCAATCCTGAAACAGAAAAGTTTACTCACTATCAGCACAATCCCGCTGATCCTACAAGTATAAGTTCAAATTTTGTTAATACCATCTGCGAGGATAAAGATGGAAGGATTTGGCTGGGAACCTTTGGTGCCGGGTTAAATAGATTTGATAGAAAAACAGGAGAATTTGTTCATTACCGGTATAGTCCTGATGATATAAATAGTCTGAGTGGTGATAATCCAGAGCTATTGTATGTAGATAAATTTGGTGAATTATGGGTTGGCACACACAGTGGACTAAATAAATACAACAAAGAAAATGATAATTTTATTCGTTACCGTTACGATTTACAAAATCCAGCTAGTCTGAGTAATGATTACGTACTTTGTATCTGCGAGGATAAAGTGGGTGGATTCTGGATTGGAACTAACGGAGGTGGTCTCAACAAATACAACAGAGAGACCGGAAAGTTTTTTAGTTACAGAATAAGTGATGGTTTACCCAATGATGTCATTTATGGAATACTGGAAGATGATCATGGTAATCTTTGGTTAAGTACAAATGATGGATTATGCAAGTTCAATCCTGTTTTGGAAACATTTAGAAACTACGATGTAAGCGATGGTTTGCAAGGCAAAGGATTTAATGCATATTCATACTGTAAATCCAAAACCGGTGAAATGATATTTGGCGGTCCTAATGGAATTAATATTTTTCATCCGGAGAGTATAAAAGACAATGAACATATTCCACCGATCTACGTAACCAATTTTCTAATTTATAATAAACCTGTTTCAACAGGATTTGATAGCACTTTAAATCGTACGATACTTAAAAAATCAATCATCGAAGCTGAAGAAATAGTATTAACTCATGATGACAAAGTAATTTCAGTCGAGTTTGCAGCACTTGATTTTCACGTACCGGAGAAAAACAAATACGCATACATTCTGGAAGGATTTGAAAAAGACTGGAACTACACTGACTCTGACAGAAGATTCGCGACTTATACGAACTTAGATCCCGGCGAATATATTTTCCGAGTTAAAGGTTCAAACAATGATGGTATCTGGAATGAGGCGGGAACTTCAATTAAAATAATTATTCTTCCTCCCTGGTGGTCAACAACATGGGCTTATGTCTTTTATGTACTCATCATTATCAGCATCATTTACTTCACCTGGAAACTTCAACTAAGGCGAATTAGAATTAAGCACGAGCTGGAGATAGAAAAGTTTGAAGCAGAAAAGATGCACGAGGTAGATGAAATTAAAAACAGATTCTTCGCAAACATCTCTCACGAATTTAGGACTCCGCTCACTTTAATCTTCGGACCAGCAAAAGACATAATGGATGAAACAAAAGAGTCTAAAACAAAACAGAGAGCAGGAGTAATTAGACGAAATGCTGACAGGTTGTATGGTTTGGTAAATCAGCTTCTTGATATTTCCAAACTCGAAGCTGGTAAGATGAAACTTGAGACAAGTGAACAGAATATTATTCCTCTTTTAAAAGAGCAATTGCTGTCTTTTAGTTCTTTCGCTGAAAGAAAAAAAATCACTTTGCAATTCATCTCACCAATGGAAAATCTCAACGTATATGTTGATAAGGATAAGTTGGAAAAAATAATATCAAATCTGCTATCCAATGCACTCAAGTTCACCCCTGATGATGGCGAGGTTTCAGTTTCCGTTGAATCCTCTTCTTTTCCCCCTTTATTGAAGGGGGAATTAAAAGGGGGTTTTGTTAGGATTAGTGTAAGTGATAATGGTATTGGTATTCCTAAGGAAAGGATTGATAAAATCTTCGATCGTTTTTACCAGGTAGATAGCAGCCACACAAGAGAGAATGAAGGAGCAGGAATAGGATTAGCATTAACAAAAGAATTAGTTGAGCTGCATAAAGGAAAGATCGAAATTGAGAGTAAAGAGGGGAAAGGAACAACTTTTACTTTAACTCTACCTTTGGGTAAAGTGCATTTGAGACCGGAAGAGATATGCAAACCTGATAAAGAGGAGAAAGCAATATTTTTAGGAAAGGAAGTAATACTCGAACCAGAAAGTAAAAAAGACGCGGATGAAATTGAAACTTTTATTGAAACAAGCAAACCATCCCTTTTAATTGTAGAAGACAACTCAGATGTAAGAGAATATGTAATTGATCATCTCGAGGGAGAATACAGAATACTTGAGGCAGTTGATGGAGAAGAGGGTTTAAATGAAGCTTTAACACATATTCCCGATCTTATTATCAGCGATATAATGATGCCGAAGATGGACGGATTTGAAATGTGTAAAAGAATAAAGGAAGATGAGCGTACAAGTCACATCCCCTTAATAATGTTAACAGCAAAGGCAACTGATAAGGATAAAATATCAGGATATAAAACAGGAGCCGATGATTACATAATGAAACCTTTCGATACCAAAGTACTGCAGGCTAGAATTAAGAACCTTATTGAGATAAGAAGAAAACTTCATGATAAGTTCAGTGCTGATGATTTTGTAATTCCCAATGATTTAAATCCAGTGGATAAGCAGTTTATGAAGAAAGTTATTATCATAATTAACGAACACATTTCTGAAGAAGAATTTAGCATTGAAGAGCTGAGTAAGGAAGTAGCGATGAGCAACAGGCATCTTCAAAGAAAACTGATAGCATTGACGGGCAGAGCGCCGAAACTTTTTGTTCGTTCAATCAAATTAAGAAGAGCAAAAAAATTAATTAAAGAAAATAAGGGAACAATTTCTGAAATTGCATATGACCTGGGATTTAGAAGTCCGGCATATTTCTCCAAATGCTTCAAAGAAGAGTTCGGCTGTTCACCAAGTGAATTAGCAACTAAATAATTCCAGCAATTATTCAAATTGTTTTTTGAATTAATTTAAGCTTACAGATCGAGTGTAAATGAAAATCGCGATTTTCTTAATCTTAATAGCATTACTCTCTTTCTCTGATACACTCTCTCAGGGAACAAGTGGTAATCTGGATGGCTGGCTGGTTAATGAAAACGGTGAACCACTCGAGCTGGCAAATATTTTAATTTCCTCAAAATCGCTATTAGGAATTAGGGGTACATCTTCAAATAAAGATGGTTATTTCATTTTTACATCAGTTCCCCCAGGTAAATATACTGTTACAATCTCTTGTGTATCATATAGAAAATTTTTGGTTGAGAATGTTGTAGTTACTCTGGAGAAAACAACTTCACTTGGAAAAATTAAGCTTGAAGGGGAAGCAGTCGGGTTAGAGGAAATTGTAGTAAATGCTGAGAGATCTGTAATTGATATTAGCTCTACCACTTACGGTCAGAATTTCAAGGATGAAAATTTGGTTTTGCTTCCACTTGAAAGGGATTACCAGCAGATCAGCCAGCTTACTCCCGAGGCAAAAGAGAGTTATCTGGGTGATGGAGTAAGCATAGCAGGTGCGAGCGGGAAAGAGAATAAATATTTTATCAACGGAGTTCCGGTTACGGATCAGTATGCTAATTGGTATGCAACGCGACTGCCATACAATTTTGTTAAAGAGATACAAATAAATACAGGTGCATATCTACCTGAATATGAAAGTTCATTTGGAGGAATGGTCAATGTAATAACTAATTCAGGTTCAAATGAATTCTATGGAAAAGCATTTGCTTTTTTTACCAACGACAAGTTTACTGGTATAAAATATTCTGTTGGAGAACCATCTACTGGTTCGTTTGTGCATTCAGATATTGGTTTGGGGATTGGTGGTCCAATCATTAAGGATAAACTATGGTTCTTTGTTTCTTATAGCCCTCAGTTTGATCGGGAAGAACTTCTCGTTTCTAATCTTGGATATCAGAATTACCACATGACAATACATTTATTCGCCGGTAAATTGAACTGGTCACTTAATGATAATAACAAAATAGAAATTGTTACTTTTGGAGATCCATCCTCCGGTACTCTATTCCCATATTATGTGCCGGTTAATGCAACCTTTATTAATTTTACAGTAAAACCACCGTATTACAGAGGTAACTTGCACGCGCTGGTTAGAGGTAATCACTCTTTAAATAAAGCTGTCTTCCTGGAAAGTTATATATCACACAGTCAATTTGAGCAAGAGTTTAATGATTTAAATTCACCCACGATAGAGACACCTTTGTTTATTGATTATACAAACGGAATTGTATCAGGTGATGGCATTTATATGTCAAATAGAAATGATGAAATTAATTTAGGACTAAAAGGATCTTTTCAAATTGGCAATCATCTTGTAAAAGCAGGATTGGAATTATTAAACACCAATTCGACAGAAGGTTCCGACCAAGTTACGATAAGTAAATATGGTGATTCTTCATATTATAAAGTCATTTTCCGTCCTAGCGGAACCGTGACTCACAGAGTCCCGACATTATTTTTACAAGACTCCTGGATAGTAAACCCATATTTACGTTTCAATATTGGTTTTCGCTGTAACTATGTTTTTATGATCGGATCAGATCGTAAAGTAGCTCAGACTATACCTGATCAAATTGCGCCTAGAATTGGAGTGATCTTTTTACCTGAAGGAAATAACAAACAAAAAATATCTTTATCTCTTGGCAGGTTTTACCATACATTCCCAATTATGTTATCACATTTCTTCTATTCGAATTCGTCTTACATTCAAACCAGCTCTTACGACGAAGATCCAAGAATAAGTACTTCAGAAGGAGAAATAGTCTATGAGTCTTACGGGAACATATATCCTGAAATTGATAATCTTAAAGGACCTCATTACGATGAAATTACTTTTGGATATGAAAGAGAGCTGCCATTTAATCTTTACGGAAATTTAAAGTTTATATACCGAAGGCTGGTTGAAGGAATTGAGGATGGGATTGATCCGGAAACAGGAATGGTTGTAATGGGTAATCCCGGGAAAGGAGATATGACTGCTTTTCCTGAAATGCAGAGAGACTTTACTGCCGTAGAATTAATTTTAAGCTCGGGCTCAATGAGAAATTTTAATTTCCAGTTATCATATATATTGTCGCGATCATATGGCAACTATACAGGATTTTATGATACAGAGACAGAAGGGTATGGTCCGGTTAATCGTCAATATGATACTCCGGAACAATTAATTAATGGAACCGGATTGCTTCCACAGGATAGAACACACACTTTTAAATTCCTTGGCTCCTATTACTTTGATTTTGGTTTATCGGCAGGAACATCTTTCTTTATTTCTTCAGGTAAACCACTTTCATTAAAGGGCGGACACTCGCTTGGTCCACCCAGGTCAACTTTTCTTGAACCAAGAGGAACAAATGGTAGAACGCCAACCGTATGGGATTTAAATCTTAGATTAACATACGAATTAAATAAGTTGTTCGGTTTCAACAAGAGAATACGATTAATTGCTGATATGTTACACGTCGCAAGTGATAAAACAGCAGTTGAATATGATGAAGTTAAATACTTTAATGTTGATGAAGAAGGAAACCAGGTTGATCCCAATCCAAATTATGGTCAGCCGATCAGGTTTCAGCCGCCAATGTCATTAAGGTTAGGATTGGAAGTTGATTTCTAATTAACCATAAATAGTTTTAACAAAAACTTATTGTTTGGCAAATAATTCTCTTTTCCGGGAAATTCTAAGGGAATCCTTTCTAATATAATTTCACGGTTATTCGCAGTTATTACAAATCTTGTCCGATAAGTTATATAATTAGTCCATTCATTGATATGCACCGCCCCTCCTGATTTTGTTTATTGAGGTTAAAATTTTTGGCTTATCTAAACAAACAAGCAAGGAGGTATTATGAAAAGATTTATTACCCCATTAGTTATTTCTTTCTTATTACTCTTTCTATTTAGCTGTATAGAATTCCAAACCATAAATCAACCGGCTGTTTCATTACCTAATGAAATTATTACTGTCTATATAACTGCTACAACAGAAGGTGGCGCACACGAACCATACCTCGGTGTTTGTCTTCCTGTTGGTTGGACAATTTCAGGCGATTCAATGCAGTGCAGTGGAGGGTACAATGAGGCGATCCATTATAATGATTCTCTATCAGTTGAACAGGAAAATGTAAGCCCCGCTGAAGAGGGATACTATTGGTGGGTAGGCAAAGGTGTAGCGGATACAACAGCAGTCGGATTAATTTATGGGGAATTACGGATACAAAACGACAGCCAGATGGGAACTTTTTTAATCGATTATATGCTCGGGGATTCATATCACAGTGTAAATTACCAAAGGAATGATGACCATCAAATTGAAGTTGTTGAAGAGCATACTCCATATGGTTTACAGGTTACTCTTGAAGGTGAATATGTAGTTATAAGTTGGAATGAACCCTTAAACACAAATGAATTAATGGGGTACGTCGTTTATAGGGATGAACAGCCACTCTTTCCAGGTGTTATCTCAGATACTACCTTTACAGATTTAAATCCTCTGGAAGGAATTCACTACTACTGCGTATCATCACTCGACAACAATTATAATGAATACATGATCCCTTATGAACTACACGTGGTATTCAAGAACTTATTTGTCTCACCAAATGGCAGTAATAGTAATTATGGCTCGTCTTTCAGCGATGCACTTCTTACCCTAAACTTTGCTATCTCTGTAATTTCTGGAGATGCTTCAAATCATGTAGATATTTTTCTTTCGCCGGGTACCTATAGTGAAAATACTAATGGAGAAGAGTTTCCGATAAACTGTAAAGATTATATAAAAATAATAGGAAGCGGAGAAGATGAAACTATAATTAGTGGTGATACTCAAAATGGCGTCATTGGCATGTCCGATTTGAATAATATATCTATAGAAGGTATTACAATAACAAATGGCTATGGCGGATTATCTTGTCATAACTCGGGTTTACAACTAAAAAATGTTACGCTAACAAATAATCATGGCGCGATTGGTGGTGGTATTTACTTGTACCGAGCATTAAATGTCAGTATAACTAACGTTGCTATTATTAATAATTCAGCTTCCGGTTGTGGTGGTGGAATATATATGAGTAGTCATTCAAATCCACTGATAGAAAATGTTATAATTTGTAATAACTCTGGATGGGGTGGTGGAATTTATTGTGTGCAGTCCTCTGATCCACAATTTATAAATACTACAATAGCCAACAATTCTGGTGGAGGTATATATATCAAAGCGAGAAGTGATGTATTTCTGAATAATTGTATACTATCGAATAATCCTACCTACGAGATTGAGTTTCATAATTTATTTGGAGGATCAGTAACAATCAATTATTCTGATATTAATGGTGAAATTTTTAAAGGGATTTCGGGAATAGTATACTGGCTTGAAGGAAATATTAATCAAAATCCGTTATTCAATGATGCAGAGTTTCCTTATACACTTTCAAATGGCTCACCTTGTATAGATGAAGGCAATCCCGATCCAATTTATAATGATCCTGAAGATCCAAATAATCCAGGCTATGCATTTTATCCAGCTATGGGAACTATACGTAATGATATGGGAGCTTATGGTGGTCCGAACACTATAAACTGGATAGTTACTGATGTAGAAAACGATGAGAAAGAAAATTCTCAAACACCAAATGAGTTTAAATTATCACAAAACTTCCCCAACCCCTTCAACCCGAAAACTACAATACAGTACTCTATAAAAGAAAGAACACCTGTTGAGCTGGTATTGTATGATATACTCGGCAGAGTGGTGGAAGTTTTAGTAAATGAAGAACAGGATGCAGGGTATTACAAAGTAGATTTTATTGCAGGGAACTTAGCCAGCGGTATTTACTTATACAGACTAAAGGTGGGGGATTTTATTGAGACGAAAAAGATGTTGCTAATTAAATAAGTATAACCTAATTACTATCACAAATTTATCAAGGAGGTCTTATGAAAAACTTTTCAACACACAATTTCAATTTATCACTGAATTTTGTTTATACCGTTTTATTCATTCTTTTGCTTCCGCTTTATCCTATGGTTTATGGGCAGAATATACCCTGGACAAAATTTGCAGATAATCCGGTACTGGAACCAGGACCGTCAGGAAGCTGGGATGATGAATCTGTTGGTGTGGGATGTGTGATATTTGAAAATAGCACATATAAAATGTGGTATAACGGTTATGATGGAACATTTGTACGAATTGGTTATGCGACATCGATGGATGGTATTTTGTGGACAAAGTACGAATTGAATCCAGTGCTTGATTTAGGAGTATCAGGTCAATGGGACGATTACTGGGTACTTATAGGGGATGTTATTCATGTTGATACAATTTATCATATGTGGTACACCGGTGATGATGGACTTTTAAATGAACGAGGTGGTCATGCCACATCTCCAGATGGTATTGTATGGACTAGAGATCCTGAGAATCCAGTGTTAGAACCAGGACCAGCCTCCTGGGAAGTAGAAAATGTTGGGCCCGGTTTTGTCAGCTTTGAAGATGATACATTTCATATGTGGTACGACGGATCATCTAGTGGAGGAACTTTCTGGCGTGTTGGTTATGCAACAACAACTAATCCTTATGGTAAACACTGGACAAAATATGCGAATAATCCAGTACTGAATATTGGGTCATCCGGAAATTGGGATTATCCAAGAGTACAATGTGGAAGTGTAACTAAATATTTAGATACGCTCTATATGTTTTATTATGGCGGTGACTTTTTTATTTCTGAGATTGGTTTTGCAAGGTCAACAGATAGAGTTAATTGGTTTAAGCATCCTTACCCTTGTCTTTATAAGGGTTCGGTTGGAAGTTGGGAAGACTATTATGTTTCAAACCCATTTGTGTTACATGATGGTATTGAATACAAAATGTGGTATTGGGGAGGTAATGGTGAATATGATGCGAAAACCGGATTAGCTACAGTTTCAACTTTAATGATAGTTCCAGTTGAGTTAACGTCATTCACATCAACTACACAGCTTGGTAAAGTAATACTTAACTGGACAACTGCCACAGAAATAAACAATCTTGGTTTTGAAATCGAACGGGCTTCGTTTATGACTACGCCCGGTCAGGAGAAGTTATGGAGAACGATTGGTTTTATTGAAGGACACGGAACAACAACAGAACCTAAAGAATATACTTATCTTGATGACATAAGCTCCTTGCAAGCCACATCACTAGTTTACCGGTTAAAACAAATGGATTTCCTCGGCACTTACGAATATAGCGATGAAGTGCTGGTAGAAAATCCTGCACCTGTAGATTATGTTCTGTATCAGAACTATCCGAATCCGTTTAATCCAACTACTACAATTACATTCGGCATACCAATCAAAACACACATAACGTTGAAAGTATTTAACGCAGTTGGTGAAGAAGTAGCACAATTGTATAACGGAGAAAAAGAAGCGGGAAGATACACGATTGAGTTTAACGCAGCAGGATTGCCAAGCGGGATTTATTATTATCAATTGAGAACTGGTGAGTTTGTTCAAACGAAGAAGATGTTGCTGCTTAAATAAACTTATTTGTAGAGACGGGATATGTCCCTTCTCTTTTAATCATATGGTAGTCATTATGAAAGACTTTGTTCCGGATGAATATTTCTTAAGTCAGAATTATCCTGATCCTTTCAAAGAGAAGACAACGATAAAATATTGTCTGCCGGAAAATGTTAAAGTAAAGTTGGAACTCTTTGATTCGAAAAAAAACAAAATTAAAACGTTGGTAGATGAGACTAAAGAAGCTGGTACCTATCAAGTAGAAATAGATGGGAAAGAATTACAGATGGGTTACTATTACTACAAAATGCAGGCGGGAAGTTATGAGAAAACGAAGAAGATTAGAATTGAAAGGTAATACGTAATGAAAAACATAACCTTAATTGCAATCTTTTATTTTCATACTCTCGCAATTTTATAATTCTTCTTTGCGAAGTAAATTTCTTTTGTGAAGGTTTTAATTACTGTGGCTACGGGCACGGCAAGCAGCATCCCGAATAATCCAAATAATATTCCACCACTAATGATTAGAAGAATTATTACAATTGGATGCATATCTACACTCTTTCCGAATATATACGGCTGTACAAAACCGTTATCAACAGTATAAGTAATTAAAACAATGAGAAGTATAAGTGGAACTTGAGACAGATCGCCGTACTGAACTATCGAAACAATTATTGCAGGAATACCTCCGATTACCGGGCCGAAGTAAGGGATGAGATGTCCAAGTCCGGCAATCACTCCAAGAGGCAGAGCGTTGGGAACTCCAATAAAATAAAAACCAAAACCAATCATCACTCCAACAAAAGTTGCATCGAATATCCATGCTCTCACAAATAGGCCAAGTCGCAGGGTGACTTTTTTCAGAACGTAGTAAGACATTTCAAAATATTTATTGGGGATTGTGTGAAGAAGTCCCTGTAAAATTCTTCTATTATCTTTAAGCAGAAAGAAAGTGATGAATGGAACAATTACCAGCACAGCAATTACTGACACTATGCTTGAAAGTAAAGTAGATACACTATCAAAAATGTTTAGTACTTGAGAATTAATAATTGATTCAATCCTGTGAGTGAGATCTCCGGCTTTTAGAAAGGGAACATAGTGTAATAAAGTAACTTCCAGAGCCTTTACTTCCTCCGCGAAAGAAAATCCTTCAAGTGCACTTATTATTTGATCCATCTGAAACACAAATTTGGGAATAATTATGGATAAGCTGAAGTATATAATGAATCCAAATATTCCAAAAATAATAAGTGTGGATGTTAGCCGGTTAAAACCCCTCCCTTCAAGCAATGAAACAAAAGGTGCAAAAATAAAGGCAAGCAGAATAGACAAAGCGACGATTATAATAATTTCGGTGAGTAAGTAAACCAGGTATAGAAAAATTATCGTGGCTGCAATCCACAAGAAAAGTTTTGAAATGTTGTTGTAAGGAGAATCTGCCATATGCAAAACTAATTAATTTACAGCTTCAATTCTTCTGATTCCCGGCACCTGATTCATCAAGGCTCTTTCAATTCCTGCGCGTAAGGTTAAAGTTGACATCGGGCAGTTTTCGCAATCGCCGGTCAGCTTTACTTTAACGATTCCTTCTTCAGTTACTTCAACAAGCTGAACGTCTCCGTTATCTGCTTGCAGGAAAGGTCTGATTGATTCAAGTGCTTTTAGGATTTCTTCTTTCATCGACTTTGAGTAATTCAGGTATGTAAATCTAATGAAAATTTTGAAATGAAATATGAGAATATTAATGTATTACAAACGTATCTCTTCAATATTAACTCACCCTAATCCCTCTCTTTTTAGAGAGGAACTTATTAACGGAAAGTCCTTGCATTTTTTATTTCTGACAGGATATTTAATGAAAAGTCATTACTGCGAACGAGTCCTTCTCTTTTTAAGAGAAGGATTAGGAAGAGTTCTGTTTCGTAAAGAAAAATTCATTTTGTGAAAAATATGAATTAGTTATTGTTTTATCCGTGAACTTGCCTGCTTTGCTGTCAGGCAGGTTCGGCATTAAAAACTAATCATCATCGCCAAGAAGTATTTCAACTTTCCCCGGTGCATTTAGATTCCTGATGTTCACCCGTTCATTCAGGTTTCGTGAAATATCCATAATAATATCAGATTCATTTGAATCAGGAATATCAAATACAATCGGTATTCCTTTGTCTCCGCCTTCCCTTATCTGAGGATTTATTGGAATGCCTCCGAGAAAAGGAACGTTTAACTCCTTCGAAACCCTTTCACCGCCGCCTGTTCCAAAGATGTCGTACCGGTTTTTAGTATCCGGGGCAATAAAGTAACTCATATTTTCTATCAAACCAAGTACAGGAACATTCACTCGCTCAAACATCTTTAAAGCTTTTCTTGCATCAATGAGTGAAACTTCCTGCGGCGTTGTAACAATAACAGCTCCCGTAAGAGGAATAGTTTGCACGAGAGTTAACTGGATATCTCCTGTTCCTGGGGGCATATCGAACACGAGATAATCAAGTTCTCCCCACGCAACGTCAGTCATAAATTGTTTTATAGCTCCACTTGCCATTGGACCGCGCCAGATAATCGGAGCGTTGTCATCAACTAATAATCCGATTGAAATCATCTTCAAGCCGAAAGCATCAAGAGGAATTAATCTAACTTTACCATCATCTTGTACAACATTAGGTTTATCTTTAATGCCAAGCATTAAGGGAATACTCGGGCCATAAATATCTGCATCAATCAATCCGACTTTAGCACCATCTTTAGCGAGAGCAACTGCAAGGTTTACGGCAACTGTGCTTTTACCAACTCCGCCTTTTCCACTGGCAACTGCAATAGTGTTTTTTACTCCCGGAAGTATTGCTTCTTTCTTCGGATCTTTATGTGTTGAAATTGTCGATACTCTTTGCTGCACATTCAGATGAATATCGTCAAGCTCAGGAAATTCTTTCTTTATGACGTCAGCGATTATGTTATAGTCAAAATTTGTTTCTTTGTTTAGAGCGGGGATTGAGATATCAACTGTAAGTGAATTCCCTTCACGCTCTATTTTTTTTATTGAATTGAGCGTTAGTGAGTTCTTGTTGAAATTTTTATCATCAATCTTTTTTATAGCATTAAGAATACCGCTTTTAGTTATTTCAGGCATAGCTTTATATGAATTTAATTTATGGATTATTAAAAAGAATTACTTAAAAGATAAACAATTAGTGGAAGAGAGGAAGTTCCTTTGTGAGTCTCTTTTTTATGATTTTACCGTTTGTCCTGAATTTTTATCAACCTGTTTCATAAGCCATTCCTGGCTGTTCAAAGGTTTAGCTCCATTCAGTGGAACAACCATTTTGTAATTCATATCTGGTAAAAGTGTGCGCGCTTTCTGATTATCCTTAAGAGCAGCTTTCATTAATGTCTTCATCACATCATTTCTGATTTTTTCATTCTCAATTGGGAATAAAGTTTCAACTCTTCCGTCAAGATTTCGCTGCATCATATCGGCACTGCCCATATACATTTCTTCTTTTCCATCATTAAAGAAATAAAATACTCTGCTGTGCTCGAGGAATCTTCCAACGATGCTTCTTACTTTTATGTTTTCACTTAATCCTTCAACACCGGGAACAAGGCAGCAGATGCCGCGTACGATCAAATCGATTTTTACTCCTGCGTTAGAAGCCTCATACAAAGCGCTGATAGTTTGGGGATCAACGAGCGAATTCATCTTCCAGATTAATTTTCCGTCTTTACCTGCCTTTGCGTTCTCAATCTCACGAAAAACTTTCTCAAGCATCTTCTCCCGCATATTTACAGGTGAAACGAAAAGTTTTCTGTATTCTTTTTGTTTTGAATAACCTGTTAAATAATTGAAGACATCAGAAACATCCGAGCAGATAGCTTCATCGCAGGTGAAGAGACCAAGGTCAGTATAAATTTTAGCAGTTATTGCATTGTAGTTACCAGTTGCAAGGTGCACATATCTTTTTACACCATCAAATTCTTTTCTAACAACAAGAGTCATCTTTGCATGAGTCTTTAATCCAACCAAACCATAAACAACGTGAGCACCTGCTTTTTCGAGTTCGCGCGCCCAGAAAATATTATTCTCTTCATCAAATCGTGCTTTAAGTTCAACTAATACAGCAACCTGCTTTCCTCTTATGACCGCTTCAATAAGAGCTTTAACTATTGGTGAATCCGAGCCTACTCTGTAAAGTGTCTGTTTGATTGCAAGCACTTCGGGATCTCTAGCAGCCTGCCTGATAAATTCAATTACAGGAGTAAAGGAATGATAAGGATGGTGAAGTAGAATATCTTTCTGTTTAATGGTTGTAAAAATGTCTTCTTCAGTTTCAAAAACTTTTGGTACAACCGGATAGAATGGTTTATCTTTTAGCTGATGCAATGGGAGCTTGTAAAGAACCATTACATCGCTAAGACCAATAGGTCCATCAGAAATATGGACATCTTCACGTTTAATTCTTAAATTCTCCATCAAGGTGTCGAGCATATATTCGGGCATGCTACTTTCTACTTCCATCCGGACTACCTGACCAAATCTTCGTTGGCGAATGTTCTCTTCAATTACCCGAAGCAAATCATCTGCTTCATCCTCCTGTAGCTCAATGTCTGTATCACGAGTTACACGAAATTTATGAGCTTCGACTACTTCAACACCGGGGAAAAGCAGATCCAGATTAGCTCTTATCAGATCACCAAACCAGACAAACTTTGCTTCGAATCCGCCATTATTATTTGGCTTTCGGTTCGGATTAATTATATCATCAACAGGCAGCAATCTTGGAAGTGTGTTCGGTACTTTTACTCTTGCAAAATGAGTATCACCTTTCGGATTTCGAATGAGTACTGCAAGATTCAGGCTCAGATTGGAGATGTATGGAAAAGGTCTTCCCGGATCGAAAGCAAGCGGAGTCAGAATCGGGTAAATTTCTTTCTTAAAATATTCCCGGAGTTTGATTTGTTCCTCTTCTGAAAAATCCACGATTTTTTGAACGAAAATTTTACTCTCTTTTAATGCAGGTACAATTTCATAACTCCAGTACTTGTTTAATTGCTCAAGCATAGGACGTAAAGCTTTGTCAATTTTCTGAACTTGTTCTAAAGGAGTTAGGCCATCAATTGTTGGCTCGAGAATGTTCGCAGCTATCTGTTCTTTTAAACCCGAGACACGAATCATATAAAACTCGTCCAGGTTTGAATGGAAGATTGAAATGAATTTCACTTTTTCAAGAAGTGGAAGTTCAGGATTAAGCGCTTCTTCCATCACTCTTCGGTTGAATTCTACCCAGCTTAAGTCCCTGTTAAAAAAGTTCTTCGGCTCTTTGTATTTCTTTAGTATTTCCTTGCCAGTCATTGTAATTGTTCTTTCTAATCGGGCACAAATATAATATAAATACAATCTATATGCCGTGGATTAAAAGGGTAATTAGTTTGAAATTTTCTTAATTATTTCATTTTTATATGGTGGGTTTACCTCTTGCTTGTAAAATGTGAAAAGGTTTATTACAAATTTCTTACTATGCAAGTAAGAAATAAAGTATTACAAGCGGCAGCACAAGTATTAATATTCCGAATAACACATCCTTCAGGAATGAATTCTTCTTTTCATTTTGAGAAGTTGACATATTTTTTCCTTTATCTAAAAAATTATTAAAGCTTTTCAAATTTTAGTTTGAAAATAATTGTTTATTGTTTATAAAGAACGATCAGATAAAGGAGTGTGGTGGGCTGCGGGGATTTGTGGTTTCAATAAAAACAAAGAATAAAAAATTCCTGTTATTCGCTGTTGAAATTTCAGCAGGGCTCTTATGATGCAAATCTGTTTTTGATAGAACTGCAAGATTCAGACTGAAAAGAGGTTGAACCTTCAGGCTTTCCGTTATTCTTAAAGTTTCATTTTGTATGAAAAAAAGTTTTCCGGGAGAAGTTAAATCAGAATCTATAAGAGTGTGTACTGGTATTTTACCGGTTTCCGTCAGGATATCTGTTTTTGAATAGATGAATGAACTGGTTAAGAAATTTAATAACCAGAAAACTAAAAAAATTGACCGCAGTGATTTTGTTGCTGACAACTTAGTATGATATAAGTAAATATTGAATAAAGATTTTAACATAATTTTCAGAACTAACTTACACACTAATTCATCCAATTAACAAATGAAATAATTAGAACACCAAACCGATACTATCCTTCGGAGGGAAATTATCGGTGGAAACTCACTTCTTCCAGAATGCAGGAGAGAGGAGAATCAGAACCGTGAACAGTTCAAGCCTTCCTACTACCATAAACAGACTTAGTATCCATTTTACAATTTCAGGAAGGTGAGCGAAGTTGCTAACCGGTCCAACAGTTCCAATGCCGGGACCGATGTTGCCGACACAAGTAGCAGTTGCACCTATTGCGGTTACAAATTCAACACCGAGTAAAGAAATAATTATTGAGCCGAGTACAAACACCAGAATATAAAATATAAAGAAAGCCTGAACATTTGAGATAACCTCCGAGCTTACAGTCTTTCCATTAAATTTTACGGGAATGATTGCACGCGGGTGAATAAGTCTTTTTAATTCCGCCCAGCTGTTTTTAAACAGAACAATATGTCGAACAAATTTAATTCCACCTCCTGTTGATCCTGCGCAACCACCGATAAAAAGCAGAACGAAAAATATCATCCTTGAATACGGAGCCCAGTTTTCAAAATCGGATGTTACATAGCCTGTTGTTGTTGTAAGTGACACTACATGGAAAAGAGATTGCCTGATTGCTTCTTCATAATGAAAATCTACATGAGGAAGATGGATTATTACTACGAATAATGTTGCGGCGATAGTAAAACCAAGATAGTATTTGAACTCAGTATTTTGTTTGAAGTAACTGAACTTGCCATGAAAGCTGAGGTAATGTAAAGTAAAATTCATTCCGGCAAAAAACATAAAAAGTATAAATATATACTGCACATAAGGTGAAGTGTAGTAAGCAATACTTGCATTCTTTGTTGAGAAACCTCCGGTTGCCATCGTAGTAAACGAGTGATTGATTGCATCAAAGAAGTTAAGACCACCAACCATCAGGAGTAATGTTTCTGCTGCGGTAAGAATAACGTAAATTCCCCAAAGCCGTTTTGCTGTTTCTTTTACTCTTGGATGAATTTTGTCTTTGGTAACGCCGGGAACTTCAGCAGTGAAAAGCTGCATACCTCCGATACCAAGCAAAGGAAGAATTGCAAGAGAAAGAACAATGATTCCCATTCCGCCGAGCCATTGAGTAAGACTTCGCCAAAATAGTAAACCTGGTGGTAACACCTCGATATCATCAAGTATGGTTGCACCTGTTGTTGTGAAACCCGACATCGTTTCGAAAAAAGCATCGCTGTAATTTGAAATTGATCCGTGAAGTAAGAAGGGTAAAGCTCCAAATATTGCCATTACAAACCAGCCGAGTGTTACAATCAAATAACCTTCACGTTTTCCTAATTCAGTTATTTCTGTTTTGCGGGTTGCCAGCCAGATAATCAATCCGATCATTGATGTCCCGGTTCCTGATATCAACAATGCTAAAATATCATCCGACTGATAATAAAGTGAAAATCCAATTCCGGTAAGAATGAATAATCCATTAAGAATTAATAGAAAACCGATTATGTTAAGGACAATTCTGTAATTCACATTACAAATCTAAATCAACTAAAATGGTGAGGCAATTGTTATTTTACTTTTTCCAGAGTGAAGGTGAAAAGAGAATGAGAATAGTGAAGATTTCTAATCTTCCAAGAAGCATAATGAAACTAAGTACCCACTTTCCTAAATCGGTAACTGAACTGTAATTAGAAACCGGACCTGTAACATCCAAACCCGGACCAATGTTTGCGAGACACGCTGCAACTGAACCCATCGCAGAAGTTGAATCTAACCCCGTAATGGCAAGGATAACCGAGCCAATACCAAAAATGAAAAGATAAAGAAGTACGAATGCACCGACTTTTGCAATTATTTCAGTTTGAACAACTTTACCGTTTTGCCTGACGGGAATAACTGCTTGCGGATGTATGAGTCGTTTAAGTTCAAGAAGACTGTTTTTTAAAAGCAACTGGTATCTGATCATCTTAACACCACCGCTGGTTGAACCAGCACAGGCTCCGAGTAAAAGCATGATGAGAAATACCTCAGAGAAGAATGGAGCCCACTTTTGATAATCGACAGTTGCAAATCCAGTTGAGCTGATAACTGAAATAACGCTGAATGCCGTATCTCTGAAAGAAGATTCAACTGACTGATTGTTATAAATGATCAGGAATAAAGACGACGATATTATAAGGAATATTACCAAACCAAAATAAAATCTAAATTCACTATCCTTAAAGTATCTGAACAACTTACCTTTTAATGCGAGATAATGAAGGGAAAAATTAGTTCCCCCGATCAGCATAAAAATGATAATTACATATTCAATAAAAGGTGAATTGTAATACGCAACGCTTTGATTCTTTGTTGAAAATCCTCCTGTTGCCAAAGTTCCGAAAGAGTGGCAGAGTGAATCAAATAAGTTCATTCCTCCAAATAAAAGAAGCAAAGTTTCAGTTCCGGTGAATAAAACATAAATTGCCCAGAGTCGCTTAGCTGTTTCTTTTACACGAGGATGAAGTTTGTCTTTGCTCGGACCCGCAACTTCAGCCTGAAACAATTGCATCCCGCCAATTCCTAACAACGGCATTATAGCAATTGATAAAACAATTATTCCCATACCGCCAATCCAGTGAGTCATACTTCGCCAGAAGAGCAACCCATGCGGTAGTACTTCCACATCGCTTAAAATTGAAGCTCCGGTTGTTGTAAATCCTGATACAGTCTCGAAGAAAGCATCTGTAAATGAAGTAAAGTACCCGGAGAAAAAGAATGGGAATGCGCCAAAGACTGACATTAAAAACCAGCCGAGCGTAACTATCAAATAACCTTCTCGTTTACTAAATTCTTTTTCAAGATTTTTTAATGTGATCAGCCAGGTGATAAAGCCAAGCAGAGCGGTACCAAGTCCGGAAAGAAATAAGACGAGAATGTCATCATCGTTGTAATATAGAGAGAAGGGGATGCCTGCAAGCATGAACACCCCGGTTAGCATCAACAAAAATCCAAGAATGTTGAATACTAATTTGAAGTTCATTACTTGAAGAACTTTTCAGTTTGTTTTACGCCACCGGGAAGAGAGAAGACAACCACTTTATCACCCTTTTGAATTTGAGTTTCGCCAACTGCAATTATCGACTCTTCACCTCGGATTATACCTCCGATAATTGCTTCCTTTGGAAAGTTGAGATCTTTAATAGGCTTTTTTGTAATCGGTGAGTTAGGCTGGACGAAGTATTCCATAATATCTGCATCTATTCCTTCAAGTGTGCTAAGAGCGAGAACTTCGCTTTTTCGTATAAATCTGGAGATGTTATTTGCAGCAATTAATTTTTTATTAATGAGTGAATCCAGTCCGATGGTTTGAGTGAGCGGGATGTAATCAACCTTATCAACAAGTCCGATTGCCTTTTTAACTCCGAGGTGTTTTGCCATCAGGCAAGTTATGATGTTGGTTTCAGCATCTTCGGTAACTGCAACGAATGCATCGACATCGATTATTCCTTCCTGGGCAAGTAAATCTATATCTCTTCCATCTCCTTTAATCACTAAAGTACTTTTTAATGTATCAGCAAGTTTGAGACTTTTATCTTCATCCGATTCAATCAGTTTGACAGTCATTTTATCTTCAAGCAATTGAGCGACTCTGTGACCAATCTTACTCCCGCCCAGAATCATGATGTTGTCAAACTTAATATCTTCTTTACCTGCAAGTTTCATAACTACGTTGTTGCCTTCAGGTTTTGAAATTACAAATACCTGGTCATTCGGCAGGAATCTGTCGTTGCCTTTTGGTATTATCGTCCGAAAATTTCTTTGCAGAGCTACAATTCTGAAATCGAATGTTTCAAATTCTTTAGCGATATCAACAATAGTTTTTCTTATTACAGGTGCATCTTTATCCAAGCGCAAACCTATTACTGAAAGTTTGCCTCCTTCAAAATCCATGACATCGGTCGCTGCTGTCCTAAGAATCAGGTTGACCATTTCTCTCGCAGCTAACTCCTCAGGATAAATCATAAAATCTACCCCGATTTCCTTAAAGCTGAACTCAAGTTCATCATCCAAATATTCGGAGTTACCAATTCTTGCGATGGTTCTTTTAGCGCCAAGTTTTTTGGCAAGTATCGAACTCGTAACATTAGCTTCTTCAAATGAGGTTACAGCAACATAAAGATCTGCTTTTTCAACCTGTGCCTGCTTAAGTACTGAAATGCTTGTTGATGAGCCGTTGATGGTAAGAACATCAGCAAGAGAATCTAAATAACTAAGTCTTTGCTGATCCTTATCGATGGCAATGATGTCGTGCTCTTCATTGGAAAGCTGTTTTGCCAGATGATATCCAACGTCCCCCATACCTGCGATTATAATTCTCACTCTGCTTTACCTTACTTAATTCTACATACAAAGTAAATTTCACTCTTTATGAATCAAAAAACAAAGAGGTTTTTTTGGTTTAAATGATAAAAGTCACACCTCAACTAACGTTTTGGTGTGACTTGAAATGTTTTTTGATTGTTAAGCTGTTATATCAACCTTTGAATAAATCTTCTGAAACTCTTTGCCTTTTCTTTCCTTCCAGCTTCCCTTGTGATATGCATATCCAACAATTAATGGCATAGCAACAGTAGCCTCAGAATAAACCATCTGCTCATAAGTTGTTTCAACTTTACCCCATGAACTTGCTTCTTTAAGCGTTGAGCCGGAAAGTGCACCATCTCTTTCGTCTGCAACAGTAATTTGAACAGCGTACTTGTGCATTGTTGCATCTTCCTGGAGAATGTCTGCCGCAACAACAATATCCTGAGTGAAGTTTTTCGGAACACCGCCGCCAATCATAAATATTCCGGTATCCCTACTAGCCAATTTTATTTTGGTCAACTCAACAAAATCTTTTGCTGAGTCAACAGACACATGGTTATCAGGGTTTTGTGTTTGATGAACAACAAAACCAAATCCTGCTGAACAATCAGAAAACGCCGGGACGAAAATAGGAACATTTTTTTTGTATGCTGCCCAGACAACTGAATCATCTACTTTTGGTCCGCCGTTGTTCTCAAGGTATCTTCCAAATTCATAAAGGAATTCTCTCGATGAATATGGTTTTGGTTCCATTCCATCAAATATTTTTGCACAAGTATCATCACAAATTCTTAATTCGTCTTCGTCTATGAAAGTGTCGTAGATCCTATCAATGTGCAGATCTCTCATCTCATTATCATCAACCCATTTTGTTCCTTTATAATGCTTGAAACCGAGTGCTTCAAAAAAATCCTGGTCAACTATTATTGCACCAGTTGATACAATTGCATCAACCATATTGTTCATAATCATATCATAAACTACTTTTTTCAATCCTGCACTGAACAAACTACCAGCAAGAGTTAAAATGATTCCGCAGTTTTTATCCTTTAGCATCATATCATAGATCCTTGCAGCACGATTCAGGTCTCGAGCAGTAAAAGCCATATTCTCCATCGCATCAACCAATGGAACAACATTGTGCTTTTTAATATCGATATGCTCGATAACTTCTTTTAGATAATCTTTTTTTTGTGCCATTTTATTAACTCCTTATTTAATAATTGAAATTTTCAAATGTCATTTTTAAAAGAAATACTTTGCGGCTTTTAAAATTCCTTGTTTCCACGGAACTCTGTGTGAAATTCCTGTTTTATTTTTGAATTCTTCGTGATGATCAAGATACCATTTATAATTTCTGATTAAGGCATCTTTGTTTGAATACTTTGGTTTGTATCCGAGAATTCTTTCTGCTTTCTCAATCGAAACAAACGAATCTTTAGAAGCTGTTTCGTAAACCCACTTGTAAAGCGGCGAAAGCTTCATTGCTTCAAGAACTCTTAGTGTTAATATAATCGGTTTTTCAGGAAGTCCTTTAATTTTTTTTCCATGACCTGCAAAATCCAGAACTGCCTGGTAATCTTCTCTCATTGTTGTAAATGCTTTTGCACCAATGTTGAATGTATCGTTGACTTTGTCTTTATCCAGAGTACAGCAAAGATAAATTGATTCACAAAGATCTTCTACATCCAATAGCTGGTAGCGGTTTTTTCCATTTCCGATCATCGGAAAACCGTGTCCATCTTTTGCCCAGTCAAAAAGCAAATCGAATACTCCAAGTCTTTCGGGACCAATAAACGACTTTGGACGTATGATCGGAACACACATTCCTTTCTCTCGGAATTTAATGCATTCTTCTTCCGCTTGAATTTTAGCTTTTCCGTAAGGACCAACTCCATCCAGTTTATCAGTTTCGTACAATGGATGATGATCAGGAATTCCATAAACAGCAGTTGAAGAAACGTGCACAAAGCGCTGGACTTTAAATTTTTCTGCAGCTTCGAGCAAAGTTCTTGTGCCATCAATGTCAGTTGAAAAAATTTCTTCAGGTGTGTAAAGAGGAAGAGCTGCTGCACAATGAACAACTATATCAACTCCATCAACAGCCTTTTCTACTGCCACTTTATCTCGTATATCTCCTGTTATTGCTTCAATTTTATTATTCATATCTGGATACTCAAAATCAACTAAATCTAATGATTTTATCTGATGCCCTTGAGAATGTAGATATCGAATAAGGTTTATCCCTAAAAATCCCGAACCACCGGTGACGAGAAAATTCATTTTATCCTTTATTTTTATTCAGAAAGTAGAATTTTGGAGCACAAATTTACAAATTCCCCTACAGGCTTCAAATAAAACTGAATTCATTAAACTTCCCTGGAGGTTTCATTTTGCTTGAAATTCATTCATTAACGAAACAATCTCATTTCTGAAATAGTGTGTGTAGTTAAGGTAAATTGAATAGCCATTAAATTTCTTGACTTTTAGAAGGTATGAGCTTATTTTTTCAGGCTCAAAAATTGAATTTGTTTAACGAAGGAGTTTATTTTGAAAAAGACAGGAATGACAAGATTTATAAAGCCTGAAGATGCTGCCAGAAAATGGTACCTCGTTGATGCAAAGGACCAGACTCTGGGAAGATTGGCATCAAGAGTTGCATCGGTTATAAGAGGAAAAACCAAACCCATATTTACACCGAATATGGATACAGGTGATTTCGTGATTGTGATAAATGCTGATAAAATTAAAATGACTGGTAAACGTGAACAATTAAAAAAATATATCTGGCACAGTATGTACCCCGGTGGACAGAAGATTCGTTCATATGAAGAAATGAAAAGTAAAAAACCTGAGTATGCAATTCAGGAAGCAGTAAGAGGTATGTTACCTAAAAACAGATTAGGGAAAAGTTTAATTACTAAACTAAAAGTTTATGCCGGCGAAGAACATCCGCACAAAGCACAGAAACCTGAAACATTAAGTACATCGGAGAAGTAATGGTTGATAGAATTTTTATTGGAAGAAGGAAAACATCAGTAGCAAGAATAATTCTGAAAAACGGAAACGGCAAGATAACCGTCAACGGTAAAGAGTTTGAAAAAGCATTCCCTTTACTGGTTAGCCGTGAAGATATTACAAAACCTTTTGATGTTACCGAAACCAAGGGTAAGTATGATGTTCATGTTACAGTGAAAGGCGGCGGCTCAACGGGTCAGGCACAAGCAATAAGATTAGGAATAGCTCGTGCTTTAATTGATACAAATCCTGAATTCAGGCCAGCATTAAAAATTGAAGGTTTCCTGACAAGAGACCCAAGAATGGTTGAAAGAAAGAAATACGGTCAACCAAAAGCAAGAAAAAGATTTCAGTTTTCTAAGAGATAATTTGGTTATTGGTTCATTCGTTTTTTGTCCTGGTTACTTTGTTATAAGTCTTGATTTTAAAATTAGTATTCAACTTATTAACTGTAACTGAAACTATAAAACTAAAACCAACAACTATTTTAACTATAAACTAAATTAATTAATAAACATTCATATCTTCCGATTTACCTCCTGTGTCCTGAATTAATGGGATTGAGGGTAAAGACGACGAGGGTAGAAGATAAAAACAGGAGATATACTAATGGCAACTATAGAGTTGACGCACCTAATTGAATCAGGTGCACACTTCGGGCATTTAACACGCCGCTGGAATCCCAAAATGAAACCGTACATTTTCATGGAGAAGAATGGGATACACATCATCGATTTAAAGAAAAGTCTTGGATTACTTAATCAGGCATACCAGGAAATGGTCGACGCTGTTTCCCAGGGCGGTTCTATACTTTTTGTCGGAACTAAAAAGCAGGCAAAAGGAGTTATCGAATCGGAAGCTAAAAGATGCGGAATGAACTGGGTAAGCGAACGATGGCTTGGCGGAATGCTCACAAACTTTTCCACGATCAGAAAGAGTGTGAAAAGATTACAGAACATCGAGAAGCAGGAAACTGACGGTACTTTTGAGAAGATAACTAAGAAGGAAAGATTATTCCTTACTCGTGAACGTGACAAGCTGAAGAAAATTCTTGAGGGAGTTGAGACTATGTCAAAACTGCCCGGTGCAGTTTTTGTTGTGGATATTAAGAAAGAAGACATCGCAGTAAAAGAAGCAAAGAGGCTGAACATACCTGTATTTGCAATGGTTGATACAAATTGTGATCCGGATCTTATCGATCACGTAATTCCCGCAAATGATGATGCAGTTAAAACAATAGAACTTATTATTAAGCATATGGCAGATGCAGTTTTTGAAGGTCAGGCAAAATTTAAAGAAAGAAAAGCTGAAGAAATTTCTGAAAGAGAAAGAGCAAGAAAAGAGCATCATGAAGAGACTGAGCAGGCTGATGATAAAAAAGTATCAAAAAAACATTTAAAGCGAAGAGATAAAAAAGAAGACGAAATTTCTGAAGAGAAAAAAGATTTAGATACAAAAGAACCTTCTTCAGAAAATTAATTTTGAAAGGAAATAAATATTATGGCTATTACTGCTGCACAAGTAAATGATTTAAGACAAAGAACCGGCGCCGGAATGATGGATTGCAAACGCGCTCTTGAGGAAGCCAACGGCGATATACAAAAAGCAATTGAGATACTAAGAAAGAAAGGTGCTTCTGTTGCTGCAAAGAGAGCTGAAAAATCTGCAAACGAAGGGTTGGTTGTAACCAAACTATCTGATGATAAAAAATTTGGAACTATACTTGAAATAAATTGCGAAACTGATTTTGTTGCAAAGAGTGAAGATTTCGTAAATCTGGCAAAGTTTGTCATTGATGCTATTCACAAGAACAAACCAAAAAATGTCGAAGAGTTAATGAAAAATTCTGATGTTCAGGATAAGTTGAACGATGTTTTGGGTAAGGTTGGTGAGAAGATAGAAATTTCACGATTCGATATTATCGAGGCAAAAGATGGTTTGCTTGTAGATTATATCCACATGGGATCAAAGCTCGGGGTGCTAATCAAGTTTGATGATGTAAAAGCAGGAAACGATGAGCTTTATTTAATCGGTAAAGATATGGCAATGCAGGTTGCGGCGATGAATCCGATAAGCGTTAAAAGAGAAGATGTCCCGAAAGATACGGTTGAAAAAGAGATAGAGATATATAAAGAGCTGGCTAAAAAAGAGGGCAAACCAGAACAGATGCTGGAGAAAATTGCTATGGGTAGATTGAACAAATTTTATCAGGAAAATGTGCTTCTTGAGCAGGCATTCATTAAAGATAATTCAAAAACGGTGAGTGATTTGCTTAAGGAATTCAATACAAAGCATAGCTCCAATGCCAAGGTTGCACGGTTTGACCGGTTCCATCTCGGCGACGAGAAAAAGTAATTTCGAACTAAAAGGTCTTAATAATTTTGAGACCTTTTTTTATATTTAAACGTAAATTTTTTTAGGATGTGATGAACTTAAAATATAAACGAGTTTTACTCAAGCTTAGCGGTGAATCCCTTATGGGTGAGCAGGGATTTGGAATAGACAATAATGTACTCGAGTTTTTTTCTGAGGAAATTCAGAAGGCATATAAAGCCGGTGTAGAACTGGGAATTGTAATCGGAGGAGGTAATATCTATCGTGGTTTAAGTGCAACTTCCCAGGGGATTGACAGAGCAACAGGAGATCAAATGGGAATGTTGGCTACTGTGATTAACGCACTTGCTTTACAGAATTCCATTGAAAAAAGAGGAATTTTTACCCGCTTGATGAGCGCTATAAATATGGAAGCTATTGCTGAACCTTACATAAGAAGAAGAGCAATAAGACATCTTGAGAAAAAAAGAGTAGTGATCTTTGGTGCTGGAACAGGACATCCATACTTCAGCACGGATACTGCAGCCTCTCTTCGTGCAGTTGAAATAAAAGCTGATGTAATTGTTAAAGGAACCAGAGTAGATGGAGTATTTGACAGCGATCCGGAAAAAAATCCGAATGCATTTAGATTTGAAAATATTTCATACCTGGATGTCTTAAAGAAAAACCTTCGAATTATGGATTTGACCGCAGTAAGTCTTTGCCAGGAAAATAATCTTCCGATGATAGTATTTAATATGGATGTGAAGGATAATTTATTGAAGCTTGTAATGGGTGAAGAGATTGGTACTCTTATTAACAGCGGCGAAAAAATTACTAAAGAAGTTTAACAACAAACTGAGGTAGTTATGCATCAATTAATAAAAGATGCCAAAGGCAGAATGGATAAAACGATTGAAGCACTGCGAAGCGAGCTCGCTAAAATCAGAACAGGAAAAGCTACTACTGTTTTACTTGATAGTATAAAAGTAGACTACTATGGAAATATGGTTCCTTTAAATCAGGTTGGCAATGTTTCCGTACTGGATGCTCATACCCTTGCGATCACTCCCTGGGAAAAGCAAATGGTTCAGATAATTGATAAAGCCATATTAGAAGCAAATCTGGGATTGAATCCGATCAGTGATGGAACCAATCTTAAAATTCCTATCCCTGCTTTGAATGAGGAAAGAAGAAGAGAGCTTGTAAAGCTTGTCAGAAAATTTGGTGAAGAGTCCAGAGTTGCAATAAGAAATGTTAGACGAGATGCCAATGATCATTTAAAGAAAGAGCAGAAGGATAAAAAAATTACGGAAGATCAGCTTCGTGATGCTGAAATTGAAACACAAAAATTAACTGATGAGCATATTAAATTAATTGATGATACACTGAAGCATAAAGAGAAGGAAATTATGGAAGTGTAACTTCTTACTGCTATAATTTTTTAATGACCCGGTTATTCAAGACCGGGTTTTTTATTTTGTAAAGTGGGTACCTTTCAGAAGAATAATTTGCTTATTCAATTCTCAATATCAATTATTAATTAGTTGATTTTTAAGTAAATTTTGATTCAGCTAAATAAGAATTAAATGTTTCATATCAGATTTTAATTAAGCTTGAAGTTTTTTGAAAAACTAAAAAATATTCAAATTGGCCCCTTTAAGGTCTCAGACTATATAAATAAGGATGTTCTAAGGAATGTCGTTTATTTAACGTTGGCCATAATGGTTTTCTTTTTTGGTGTTTTGGTTTATGGAGTTGTTCTTAACCTTCGTGATATAACTCTTTCTGAAGCGATAATTAAAACCGGATATACGGAAATTACAAACCCCAAAATTGTCATCGATAGACATAACTATACATTAGGCATTTATGAAGATAGTGTTTTGATTAAAAATTACAGAGTTAGTTTTGGAAAGTCGGTTCAAATAGCAAAAAGCAGAGCTGGTGATAAAGCTACACCGGTAGGTGTTTATAGAATCTGTAAGATTTATAAAACACATAAATACCATAAATATTTTCAGATAAATTATCCTAACCTTGAAGATGGTGCCGGTGCGCTCCGAAAAGGATTAATTTCTCAAAAGGAATTCAATGATATTAAATTTCAATATTATTATGAAGGATGTACAAAGTTTCACAACGTTCTTGGTGGTGATATTGGTATACATGGTATAGGTGAATTGAATTATATTTTTAAGAATCTTCCATTTGTTTATAACTGGACAAACGGATCTATTGCAATGAGCAACGAAAACATAGATGAAATTTATTCAGTAATCAGAGAGGGAACTGAAGTTGTTATCAAATAAAATTTATATCAGTTTGCTATTATTCGCTTTGTTTATTGTGATCGCCGGTTGCAAAAAATCATATGAGCCGCCGCCTCACAATCTTTTTGAGAATGAGCAGCTAGTTCAAAAAACGGCTAAAGAAGTTGTGGGTGAAAACATTTCATTTACAAGTGCAGGTTACTTTGAATCCGATACTGTAAAATCAATCATTGCAGGCCTGGAAGTGTCCGAAAAAAATGAATGGGGTATTAAATTTTACCTGATAAGCTGGGTGGAAGGAGAATTTAATATTAAGTATCAGACAGGATTACTTAATGGTTCATTTGTACAATGTCTGGTTAATAAAATAAAGTTCTCTGACTATTCTAATGAACTGATTTATTATAATTCAAAAAGTTACTTTTTAGGAAACTCTGGCGGAGATGTATACTCGCACGTTATAGATTTGAAAAAACTAAAAGTATACAGTGCACACCTTTCAGTAATTTCGGAAGGGCGGGTTTCCCTGGATCTTTCGCAAAATATTGATAACCCGATGATTAAAAATTTCTTTACCAGTTATTTTAGAAGAGATTATCCAAACCTGAGATTAGTAGAGAGAGCACTATAATTCAAAATTATCATAAAGACGTGTTACCTGATAAGAATTTAATTCTTCAAATAAGAAAATAATCCAACCCCTGATGAAAATTTTCTTATACATCATCCTAGTTACTTTTCTGATTAGTCCCAGTCATTATGCACAGGATGACTACAGGTTCGAATTATCGTCTATAAATTTTGAGGGAAATGAAACTTTCGATGATGTGGAATTAAAAGCTGTTATTCAAAGTCAAGAAAATCCCTTTTGGTTCTGGCGATTTTTATACAGCACAATCTCTTTTCTGGGTTCTCCGCCTAATTACTTTGACTCTTCTACTATATCTGTTGATATTATTTCGCTTAAGTCATTTTATTCTGTTAATGGATTCTTTAAGGCAGAATTTGATTACTCATTTGTGGTTGATACCATTGGCAAATCCGCAGAGATTACATATTTCATAAATGAAAACACACCACATACTTACGGAAATGTTCAATTTAGAGGGCTAGATAATTTAAGTGAAGAAATGAACAATGCCTTGGAAGAGTACGTTATTTACCCTAGTTGGGAACGCTATGTTCAGGAAAATGTTCAGAAAAAAAATGATGCGATAATTACTTACTTAAAAAATAATGGTTTTAAACTTGCCAGCTATGACAGCACTGTTGTTAAAATTGATACGCTAAATGCCAAAGCAGATATCACGACTTATTTCAAAAGAGGAAGGTGGTATACATATGACGACATTAAAATTGAGAAAGATGGTGAATCAAGTTCTCAGGTAAGTTATGAGCTTATAGAATATTTAGCCAATATTAACGTCGGCGATACTTACAAAGAGGAAGAGCTTTCGAAGAGTAGAATTAGACTTGCACGTACGGGATTATTTAGTACAATTAATCTTTCCGGAGAAATCAGAGACTCATCAAGCAGCAAAGTCCAGCTGCTGATTAAAGGAACAGTTGGCAGTTTAAATGAACTATCCCCGGAAGTATTTGCCGATAATGAATTCGGCTTTTTCAATGTAGGTGTTGGCGCAAGCTACACAAGGAAAAATTTTCTGGGTGATGCGCGAAAGTTTACAATCAGAGCGCGTTTCAGACTAAATGACATCACGAATATTAGGTTCGATTCTGATTTGTTCAAAGAAACTTTTCAGACTGAAGTTGACCTTTCTGCGATACTTGAACAACCTTTTCTTTTCAGTAGACGTATTGCCGGCAGACTTGAGGGGTATCTCAAATCTTACAGTATATCTTCTGTTGATTATGAAAACTTTGGTGCAAACTTTACCGCTGCCTTTGATATGCCGAGTTACACTTTCGTAAACCTCCTTAATCCTTACCTTAGATTTGATAGATTGAGCTATAGCATACCTGCACTTGAGTTTGAGGGGGATACAGTTACAGTTAGCCCGAGCACTTTTACATCGTCGCTTGGTAGTGAGCTGGGTTCTACAACTACAGATGATCTCTTTTATCCAACAGAAGGTAGGATAATTTCTTTAATTTCAGAATTATCCTCAGCCAATGTCAAATGGGACGTAAAAAATCTTCAAACAGGACAATCATCATTAGCAATCGACTCTCTGGGATTTTATTTCAAATTACAGGTTACGCTTGGATTTTATTTCGCTGTATCTCGTGATAGGAAGACAGTACTTGGCATAAAAGCCAAGTCAGGTTATATTGGTATGATCATCGGAGATGCTGCACTTGTATCGCCTAACCAAACATTTTTTGCAGGAGGCAGTAACTCAGTCAGAGGCTGGAGAGGAAGAGAACTTATTCCATCGGATCAGCTGCTTAACCTATTTCCCCCTTCTTTGAATGAACAGTTGAAAATCAGAGGAGGAAATATTTTGCTCGAAGGGAGTATTGAATATAGAAGAAGGTTTGAAAAAGATTTAGGCTTCGTTTTTTTTACTGACTATGGAAATACCTGGAATCGGATTAACGAAATCAGAATTGATCAGATAGCTGTTGCTATTGGTACAGGTCTAAGATATTATTCACCGATTGCACCTTTCAGAATAGATTTTGGATTTAAGTTTTATGATCCAAATGACATGAAATTTATTTTCGATAAGCAGTTTTTCAGTACTATGGTTATCCATTTTGGTATTGGTGAGTCTTTCTGATTAATTTTTTTTATAGGCTTATCGTTATCTTTAATTACATATTTAAAAACTATTGACTAAATGAACGGGATAAATAAATGATCTACAGTATGACAGGTTATGGCAAAGGAAGCATTTCAAAAAATAAAACAACGGCTGAAGTTGAAGTAAAAAGTGTTAACAGCAGATTTTTTGAAGTATCACTTAAGCTTCCATCAATTCTTTTCCCTTACGATTATGAAATAAAAGAATTTATTAAAACGAAGATTCAGAGAGGAAAACTCAGTGTCGTAATCCATTTTAAAAAGGATGGTGTGGAAAATGGTTTTATCACAATTGACAAGAACAAATTATTGAATCATTTATTACTGATTAAAAAAATAAAAAAAGCTGCAAACGTAAAAGATGAGATTAAGCTTGAACACCTGCTCAGCAGTAAAGAAATATTCACCTCACAGGATGCAGAATTAAGCAAAGCAGAATTTGATATCGTAAAATCAGCACTAAATAAAGCTCTTGATAAATTGATACTCATGAAGAAGAAAGAAGGTGCTGAGCTTTCACAGGATCTTACAGTAAGAATTGAAAACCTTCTCAGTAATGTTGCCATTATTGAAACGGAATTCAAAAAAAGTATCAATGAATATCACAACAAGCTTAAACTGCGAATTCAGGAATTAACTGGTAACGTAGAAATAAATGAGGACAGGTTGAACCTCGAACTTGCACTTATTGCAGACAGAGCAGATATCACCGAAGAATGCGTGAGATTAAGAAGTCATCTTAAATTCTTCAAAGAAACTCTAAAGAATGAAAAGGAGCCCGGCAAAAAACTAAACTTTCTATGCCAGGAAATGAACCGGGAAACTAACACCATCTCATCCAAATCAATTTCAACTTCAATAATACATTCTTCAGTACTGATGAAAGAAGAAATTGAAAAGATCAGGGAACAAATACAAAATATTGAGTAGCAGTTGAAGACGGAAATCGGAAAACTAATTGTATTTTCTGCTGCAAGCGGTGCTGGGAAGACGACCATAGTAAAGGAGATCTTAAAAACCTTCCCTCAACTGGTTTTTTCAATTTCTGCCACTACAAGACCTAAAAGAGAGACAGAAAAGGATGGTATTGAGTATTTCTTCATATCGGAAGATGAGTTCAAAAGAAGAATAGAAAAAGACGAATTCATCGAGTGGGAGAAGTTTTATGACTATTATTATGGCACTTTTAAAAGCTTCGTAACAGAAAATATTGAGTCGGGAAAGTCTGTTTTATTCGAGCTGGATGTTAAAGGGGCACTCACAATAAAAAGACTTTACCCTTATGCACATTTAGTATATATTTCACCTCCCAGTTTCGAAGAACTTGTTAACAGACTCAGGCAAAGGAATACTGAAAGTGAGTCTGATTTTTTAAAAAGAATTGATCGGGCTCAAATGGAACTGAGCTTAAAAGATCAATTCGATTACATCATCGAAAACAAGGAACTGGATACAGCAATTAAAGAAGCAAAAAGTTTAGTAAAAAAAATATTAAAGGAGAGTTAACCAGATGGAAATAACACCGATTGATTTAAGAGAGATCGATAAAAGAGCGAACAATGTTTACGAAGGGATAATAGTTACATCAAAAAAAGCACGTCAGATTAATGCCGAGAACAAAATTGAATTCAATGCATTGCTCAGTACAATACCTGAAGCTACTACAGATGATGAGAGTGAAGATATTGATAATCCTGCACAATTAAAGATAGCTTTAGAAATGGAACAAAAAAAGAAACCGCATCTTCAGGCTTTGAATGAGTTCTTGGATGGTAAGATCGAATTCGAATATAAGAAGTAATCATTCTTTAGATTTTATTAGTTTGAATCCGGCAAGTTGCCGGATTTATTTTTTTAAATATCTTGTTATTATTTGCATTAAATTTCAGTTAAACAATTTGAAAGTACTGCAATGATTAAAGATCAATTAGTTGGTAAGAAAATACTTCTTGGAGTAACAGGATGCATAGCTGCATATAAATCTTGTTTGATTGTAAGGGAGTTAATCAAAAGAGGTGCTGAAGCAAAAGTTGTTATGACTCCATCTGCAACTGAGTTTATTACTCCACTGACGCTTGCAACACTTTCTCAAAATGAAGTAATAGTAAATACGTTTCCTCCAAGCCAAAAAGACGGAACAAATCTTTCAACCTGGCATATTGATTATGCTCTCTGGGCTGATCTGATGCTCATCGCCCCCGCAACAATTAATACAATTGCAAAAATTTCTTATGGATTTGCAGATAACGCTTTGACCACACTTGTAACTGCACTCAGGTCTCCACTTCTAATTGCACCCGCCGCTGATGTTGACATGTTCAACAATCCGATTAACAAAGAGAACCTTGCTAAGCTCGAAAATCTTGGGCATTACATCATTTATCCGGAGTCAGGTGAATTGGCAAGCGGGCTTTCTGGTGAAGGAAGATTAGCTGACGCAAATAAAATTATTGATGCTGTTGAGTTGATCCTCTCTGGTTATTCAAAAGATTTAATTGGTAAAAAAATTCTGGTGTCTGCCGGACCAACTTATGAAGATATTGATCCTGTTAGATTTATAGGAAATCGTTCTTCAGGTAAAATGGGATGTTCAATAGCAAAGGCTGCATATCTTCGCGGGGCTGATGTAACTTTGATTTCAGGACCTTCATCGCAAAATATTTATCCTGAAATTAAAATGATTAAGGTTCGATCTGCTTCTGAAATGGAAAATGCTGTTAAGAAAGAAGTTGATAAAAATGATTTACTGGTTATGTCTGCTGCAGTTTCAGATTTTCATCCAGTTAGAACTGCGTCAAACAAAATAAAGAAACAAGGGGGAACGTTTGAATTGAAGCTTGAACTCAATCCTGATATTCTGTCATCAATCAAAACAAAGAAAACAAAAATTATAGGCTTTGCACTTGAGACACAAAATGAACTTGCCAACGCAAAGAAAAAACTAAAAGAAAAACATCTTGATATGATTGTATTGAATTCTCCCGGTAAAGAAAGCGGATTTGAAGTTGAGACGAATAAAGTGACTCTAATTAGAAAGGATGGTAAAGCAATTAAACCGCCATTGCTTTCCAAATTTCAAGTTGCAAACAAAATATTAACCGAAGCCAAAAGTTTTTTTTAATCATAATGAGCAAATCAACCAAAAGCGAAATTATAAAATCCTTAAATCTTCAAAAAGAAATTTTTGGAGATGAGATGTTCATTTCTAAAAAGAAAAGGAATACAATAGTCGTTAAAGAACCCTCCGCATCCTTCACTGAACAGGAACTCTTTCCAACAGAAAAAGAAAAATGGGAGATTACCAAAACACTTGATGAACTTGAAAAATTAATATGTAATTGCACAAAATGTAGATTGCATAGCGGCAGAAATAAATTTGTATTCGGGACAGGCAACCCAAACGCCGATGTCCTTGTAATTGGAGAAGGTCCCGGTGCAGAAGAGGATAAGCAGGGTTTACCGTTTGTTGGAAGAGCAGGTAAACTTTTAACTGATATGTTAAAAGCAATAAAGTTTGAAAGGGAAGAAGTCTACATCGGTAATGTGGTTAAATGCCGTCCTCCGGAAAACAGAACTCCGCTACCCGATGAAATGGAAACGTGTATGCCATATCTTAAAAAACAGGTTGAGCTTATAAAACCAAAATTAATTTTGTGCCTTGGTTTAACGGCAGCAAAGGGCTTATTAAAGAAGAGAGAATCGCTCGGTGAGTTAAGAAAAAATATCTTTGATTACGAAGGCGCAAAGGTAATAG
>JACZKK010000134.1 GCA_014860115.1 Ignavibacteriaceae bacterium | reverse complement strand
CTATTGTTCAATCAGATCAGCTGAGCTTTTTTTGATTTTTCCTCTGGTTAGTCTCTTCGGCAAGTTGCGTGAAAAAAGTAAAGCGAAATTAATTTCGCTTAATAAAATTTGAAATATACTCTAATCTCAACAAGCAGAGTGAATCTCGCTCTACAATTGAAAGCACAAAGTAATTAAGTATTTTTAAGTGGCTGTTTAATAATTTTCTGAATAAATACTGAAAGTGTAAAATGAAACTTGATGAAATATTAGTTAACAATCAAACGGACATAATTAACGAGTCTTTCACCTCTTTGCAGCGCTCTCACCTGAAACATTATGATACTTCACGTGCAGATGAGAATTGGCAACGACTCGCTAAATTATTTGATCTTACTTTGAATGGAGTAAAAACTAAAAGTCTTGTGGATATGGTTACCTACTCCGAAAAAATTGCAAAGGAAAGATACGAGTCAGGTTTTGACCTGCACGAAGTTCACTCAGCTTACAACGTGCTGGAAGAAACCATATGGAAAACAATTATCAAAGAAATTGATTCTGCTGATCTCGCTGAATCTCTCGGCCTGATTAGCACTATACTTGGAACAGGAAAAGAATCATTGGCTCTGACTTATGTTTCTCTTTCCGGTAAACAAAGAGTTAACAGTTTAAATCTTTCGGAATTGTTTCGAGGAAAATAAAATTCTAATAAAGAAAAGAGACGCAATTTGAAAATTCAATTCATCGGGGCTGCAAGAACAGTAACCGGTTCACAACATCTTCTAACAATTAACGGCAAAAAAATTCTTCTCGATTGTGGTTTATTCCAGGGAAGGAGAAAAGACACTTACGAAAAGAACAAAAACTTTAAGTTCGACCCGAAAGAAGTTGATGCATTAATTTTATCACACGCACACATTGACCACAGCGGAAATATTCCACATCTTCTAAAGGATGGATTTGAAGGACCAATCTATGCTACTTCAGCAACAAAAGATCTTTGTAAAATTATGCTTGAAGATTCCGCTTATCTTCAACAAAGAGATATTGAGTGGTTAATGAAGAAGAACAAAAAGCATATTCCCGATGAGCCACTTTATTCCATTGAAGACGTTGAAGAGACGATTCAAAAGTTTGTTTCTGTTGATTATAATTCTGCGACAGAAATTTTTCCCGGTGTGGCAGCTTATTTTCAGGATGCCGGACACATTCTCGGTTCAGCAGGAATTCTACTTGAAATTGAAGAAGATGGAAATAAAAAAATTCGTTTTGGATTTTCCGGTGATATTGGCAGACCTGATATGCCAATCATCAGAAATACTGATGTGCTTCGTGATCTTGATGTTCTGATAATGGAAAGCACCTACGGCAATCGTCTTCATTCTCAATCAGATGAGGTAGAAGAAGAAGTTGCCAAAACAGTGCGAGAGGTTTTTGACAGACGAGGTAAAATAATTATTCCTTCCTTTGCTGTCGGTAGAACGCAATTGCTGGTTTATGTTCTTCATAAATTATTTGATCAAAACAGAATCCCTGAAATACCTATTTATGTTGACAGTCCGCTCGCACTGAAAGCAACTGAGGTTTTCAAAGACCATCCAGAATGTTTTGACAGGGAAACAGAAAGAATTTTTCTTGAAAGTGGTGATGATCCTTTTGGTTTTGGCAGACTCAAATACATTACAACTGTTGATCAATCAAAAGAACTAAATGATATAAAAGATCCGATGATAATTATTTCAGCATCGGGAATGGCAGAAGGCGGAAGAATCCTTCACCATCTTGCAAACAATGTCGGTAATCCCAAAAATTTAGTTTTATTTGTTGGCTACGCTGCTGAGCATACTTTAGCAAGAAAGATCATGGATGGAATGGAAAAAGTTAATATTCTGGGAGAAGAGCATTCTGTAAAGTGTAAAATTAAAACTATGGACTATTTCAGTGCTCATGCCGACCAAAATGAGCTTTTGGACTACCTGAAACTAAATCCTCAAAAACGGTTAAAAAACATATTTCTGGTCCATGGAGAGGAAGAACAAGCCTTACCGTTAAAAGAAAAAATACTCCAAAAAGGTTATAAAAATGTAGATTTCCCCGTCTCAGAAGAAAAATTTGTGATCTAGGGAACTTTTTACTCTTCCTTTCATCTTATTACAGTATTATATTTGTGCCCTTGAAATTAGCGGAACCTAAATAAGTACCCGTTAATGACCTCAAATATTTCTATTCACCAAAAAAAATCCGATGAAGGAGAGCGATAAGCTTGAAAATAACAAAGCAATTTACAAATCGCGAAAGTAAATCTCTTGATCAATACTTGCAGGAAATAGGCAAGGTTGATCTTTTAACTCCTGATATGGAGATTGAATTAGCTATACTTATCAAGAAGGGCGATATGCTTGCCCAGGAAAAATTAATCAAAGCTAATCTAAGGTTCGTTGTTTCCGTAGCAAAGCAGTTTCAGAACCAAGGACTTTCCCTCGGTGATCTGATCAATGAAGGTAACATCGGTCTAATAAAAGCTGCCCAGCGATTTGATGAAACACGAGGATTTAAATTTATTTCTTACGCTGTATGGTGGGTAAGACAGTCAATTATGCAGGCTATTGCTGACCAATCAAGAGTTGTTCGCTTGCCATTGAACCGAGTTGGGAACCTGACAAAGATCAGCAAAGCTTACAGAGATCTTGAGCAGGAGTTTGAAAGAAAACCAACTACAGATGAGCTTGCAAAAATTCTTGATATGACTGCCGATGAAGTTGCTTATGCACTTCAGATTTCCGGTCGACACGTTTCAATGGATGCTCCATTAAAAACCGGTGACGAAAACAAAAACAGTCTTATCGATGTTCTTCCTAATGAAGAGCAGCCATTGCCTGATAAAGAATTGATGAAGGAATCTCTGAAGAAAGAAGTTCAGAATGTACTTTCAACTCTTACTGAAAGAGAATCAGAGGTAATTAAGCTTTACTTTGGAATTGAAGGCGATCATTCTGCAACACTTGAAGAGATTGGTGAAAGATTTAATCTCACCCGTGAAAGAGTAAGACAGATTAAAGAGAAAGCTTTAAGAAACTTAAGACATTCGAAGAGAAGCGGAAGATTAAAATCCTACTTGGGATAAATAAAATTTATTGAAGTCCGGCAGCTGCCGGACTTTTTTGTTTCAATTAGTTGAAAACGTTTTTAACAATCTCGACAAGCCCCACATAAGTTCCGAGAACACTTCCAAGACTAGCAAGAATAAATACCAACAGAACTTTCAATAATTTATTCTTCCACCACATCGAAAACTTCCTTGTGTTGTCGGCAACGTTTTGAAAATCTTTAACCAGCGGCGGTTGAAAATATGCCTGAACAAATGCCGCAACATAACCAGCTCCGATTAATGGTGTTAAGCTGGTTATCGGGGCAGCAAAAAAAGATGCGAGAATGGTAAGCGGATGAGCCAGCGCTATTAATGCACCAATTGCACTTGGAATTCCATTTGCTAAAATCCAGAATAATGCGTTATCACCCGCTTCGGTTAATCCCTTGTTATAACCTATAAAAAGAATTGAGCCAACAATTATTACGGGAATTCCCCAGCCGATTATTTTTACCACAGGCGATGGCTTTGGAATTACTTCAATCTCTTTTAGATCAATTTGCTTATTGCTTTCCAGTGCTTTTATAATTCCCCGTGCGTGACCGGCACCGACAACAGAAACAATTTTGTTTCCTGTGCTCAATTTCATTTTTTCTGCAAGATACTGATCTCGTTCATCTATTATTACCTGTTTTAGAACCGGCATTGCTTTACCAAGTTCATCCATCATTTCAGAAAGAACATCTTTGCTGCGAAGCTCTGCAAGTTTTTCTTCAGTTAATTCCTGCTTCTCAAAAATTCCCCCGAAACCGCCGGCAACTAATTTCATTTTCTGCCAGAATCCCATTGAGTGCCAGGCTCGTCTTAAAGTTATTCGCACTTCCCTGTCACAAAGCTCAATTGGAATATTATTTTGCTTTGCTGTCTGCACTGCTTCTAATAATTCTGTGCCGGGCATAACACCAAGTTTTTCGCCTAATTTTTTTTGATATGACGAAAGAACAAGATTGACGATCAATGTGCTGAGCTGCTTTTCATTAATTATCTTCCGGATATCCAAATTCTCCCATCTACTTTTTTCCGAAAGAGCCTGCATTCTCTTCTCATCAAGCTCAACGCAGACAACATCGGGTTTTTCTTTCTCTATTACTTCCCTGACAAGATCAGCAGAGTGCCGTGAGATATGCGCGGTTCCGACAATTAAATACTCCCGTCCATCCTTATTCACATAGTGAACATCTTCATTGTAGTTATTTACTTTTATTTCTGTCATTACTCAATAAGTTCCATATTCTATTTAAAAAAATGAGTGGCAAATTTAATCAATTAACATTTAAGTGACAGGTATCACGCACTACAAAAAAGCAGATTGAATTGCAGAAATGTCTAATCTATATTTGCCGCCCGGTAATTCATCCACAATTATCATTTCATAATTCATTAACTACATAAGGAGCGCTAATGTTTAAAAAAATTCTTCCTGTTTTGTTATTAACAGGAATTAATCTACTCGCACAAAATCCCGGAGACGTTATTTGGAACAAAATGTTTGGCGGAACAGAATACGATGAAGCAAATTCGGTTGTATATACTAATACCGATGAATTCATTGTTGCTGGTTACACTCAATCATACGGTCTCGGAAGATGGGGGAATGCTTATTTGTTCAAAGCTGATTCAAATGGTGATTCCGTATGGACAAGACATTTCGGCTGGGACGGGAATGATGTTTTTGCGGACCTCGTTGAATCTTCGGACGGAAAATTTGTTGCAACCGGTTTAACAGACACAGAGTTTAACTTCGAAAATATTTATCTCGTAAAAGTAGATATAGACGGTAATCTTCTCTGGGAAAAGAATTTCGGCGGACCGGAAAAAGAAGTTGCACTTTCACTTGTAAATTCTGATGACGGTGGTTTGGTTATCACTGGCGTAACTAAATCGTTCAGCGTTGGTGAGGAAGATCTTTTCATCTTTAAAACAAATGTTGATGGCGATTCGCTTTGGTTTAAAACATACGGTACTGCCGGTAACGATGGTGGTTATGGTATAAGCAAAACTTCTGACGGCGGATACATTATTGCTGGACAATACAACTGGAGTGATCTCTGGTTATTAAAAATCGACGCTTCCGGCGATACGATGTGGACAAAAGTTTTTGGTGGAACTAATTTCGATGAAGGTATCTCTGTTATTGAAACTGATGATAATGGCTATATCGTATGCGGGCATTCATCTTCGTTTAGCAATGGTGAATTGGACGTTTATGTAGTCAAGACAGATTCAACCGGTAACTTAGAATGGCAGAAGGTTTACGGAGGATCCGGTTATGATGAGGGCAGAAGAGTTTTGAAAAGTGATGATGGCTACATTCTAATGGACAGTACAGATTCAGGGACATTCGGTGAGTTTAATTATTATATAATCTGGACTGATGAAAACGGCGATACGGTGCAGACAAGAACATACGGTGATACAGGTGAAGACAGATGTTTTGATATGAATTATGCTGGGAATGAACATTTAGTAATTGCTGGCTCAGATTTTAATAATGCAGCATTGGGAGATGCAGCTCTTCTTTTGATTGAATCCGGCAACAGTCCTTCAAATGTTACTCCCGATCCTGTAATCTCCGGATATTCTTTATCTGATGCTTATCCTAATCCGTTTAATCCAACAACAACGATCAAATATGAAATCGGTGAATTCGGTTATGTATCATTGAAAGTTTATGATATACTCGGAAGCGAAGTTGCTACTTTAGTGAACGATGTTCAACATGCAGGAGTGTATGAAGTAAATTTCAATGCGACCGGTTTAACAAGCGGAACTTATTTCTATACTTTAATCTCTGCTAACTATACGAAACAAAAAAAAGTCCTTCTAAAGTAAGGGCGAATTGAATTCGCCCAAAACAAAAAAGGGCTGTCTCAAAAGGTTCTCTCGATACATTTCATTACTCGAGAACTTTTTACTACGGCCGGTTTTCGAGCTTGCCTGCTGCAAGCAGGTGTTTTTCTGATGGAATCAGAAAAATTATCGAGAAAACATTACTTATGAGACAGCCCCTACAAAATAAATTTGTACTTATTTATACATCTTCTCAATTTCATAAACCGGTTTAATATCAACCGGCAGATGCTCAAGTTTCTTCCTCAGCGTTTCCATCGAAGGAGAATTAACAACATACTTTGCTATCAAATCTTTTGCGCCCTGGTAATTTCCTTCAGCCTGAATCATCAAAACAATATTTGCAAGCTCTTCAAGTGCAGGACCGATCTTTTCAAAATTAACTTTTACTTTTTGTGTCTCTTCATTGTATTCGTAAGCACCTTTTTCAAGCAGGTAGTTATAAATGATTGCATTTCCGCCGCCGTGTGCTTCGTTAATTCCAAATCTAACAGAACGGAAAGTTCCAGCGAGGAATGTCACCCAGGTTTCATTTGCAAAAGTTTCGGGGAAAACACCTTTTTCTATCATAAATATGTTGTTATACATTCCGAGTATGTCGGCTTTACATTCTTCCATTGTTGAGTAGGTTTCTTTCAACTCTTTTTTCACTTCAGTATCTCTGCCATCAACTTTTATGAATCCGGGACCAATACCGTGTGACATTTCGTGCATCAGTGTGTGTGTGAAGAATGATTCAAATGTTACATACTTCATCTGTTCGGCATCGAGTACAAGCTCGGCAATAGGTATGAGTATTTGTTTATACTTGGCTTCCTGAACATTTTTCAATAATACTTTTTTTGATCCTTTAGCCTGACGAACTCTTTCATCATTCGGAAGATTGAATGCTAATGTCTGAACGCCTGACTTCGTATCGCCGCCCGTAAATACTTCATTAACAACTGCGAGCGGAGATTCAGAACCGCGATTAAAATTCTTGTGCGCATCCGGAATTGGAAGATGAATTTCCATATCACGCAAATACTTTTTAAAGATATCAAGCTTTGCACTTTCAGCAGGATCTTCTATTGTTAGAAAACTTTCAAATGCAGCTTTAAAGTTGAACATTCCATCTTCATAAACTTCATAAGGTCCGATTACGATTTCTATTTTATGATCTTTTAAATCCATCCAGTCCATATCGCTTTGATAATAATCATTGCTCAGGAATGCATCCGCACGTGAGCTTAAATATTTTTTGAGTGTTGGATTATCGGCGTATTCAGCAGCTTCTTTTAATAATTTTGATGCCTCGGTTAGTTTGTCTTTCCAATATTCGCTGTACGGAATAGCAACCAGCTTTCCATCTTGTCTTCTTATTACAGTAAACTCTGAAGTGAACGCTTTTTCATTTGTAGGATTATTTTTAATCCAGCTTTCAAATTCCTCTTTAGTCATATCTTCGGGATAGAAGTTTGCACCGAGAGGTTTTTTTAATGTGTCAATGAATGGTGCATCGTGATCAAGCCGGTCGAATGGACCAAACATAATCGTAAACAATTCAAGCTCGAGCTCTGCTTTTTCTGAACCGGCGGCAGCCTGTTCCATCAAACTTTTTCTTATTTCATAATTTTTTGAATAAGCCTGATCGAGAAAAAGTTCATCCATTATTTTGGATGCAAGGTAAAGCTTCTCTACTACAATTTTTTCTCTTTCATCAAGAGTGCTTGAGTCATATTTAAGTTCCGTTGGTGCAAATTTTTCAATTTTTTCTTTGAGCATTGCAATATCCTCTGCATCTTTGTTTTGTTCTGTCTTCTTTTCACATCCAAGCAGGAAAAGTGAAAAGATCAAAATGGTTAATGATAAATACTTCATTTGAGATCCCTGTTTATAATTATTGGTTAAAAATTGATTTCAACAAAGAGAAATATAAAAATAAATGTACAATAAACGCTTAAAATGAGCACATCCTAACTGCCATTTATCAAAAAAATTCAGCAATTAAATCTGATTCTACCTAAGTTTGCGCATCAAAATCATCTAATAACAAAAAGGTAATAAAATGAATAAACGTATTTTTTCTCTAATTGCTTTTCTACTTACATTCCTAATTATCAGCTCGTCTCCGGCTCAATCACCCGAGCGCAGTGATGTTCCTGATAACCACAAATGGAATCTAGCTGAAATTTATCCAACAACTGCTGATTGGCAGGCAGATGTTGATATGATGAAATCAGAAGTAGAGAAACTCGCAGCATTCAAAGGAACACTTGGAAAGAGTGCTGCTGATCTTTATACTGCAATAAAGACATCCTCAGATCTGGTTAAAACTCTTTCAAAAGCATGGACATACGCCAGCAATTTAAGCAACGAAAATCTGAACATTTCAGAAAACCAGGCAATGATGCAGCAGATGGGTGCTCTCGGTACGAAGTTCGGTGAGGTAACCGCTTATATGGAACCGGAAATCCTTGAAATCCCAAAAGAAAAAATTGATCAGTTCTTAAACGACAAACCTGAACTTGCACAAGAGTTTGATATCTACATTGACAACATTCAGAGACTTAGAAAGCATACACTTTCCGAAGCCGAGGAAACAATTCTCGCCAGCTTTGGTTTGATTTCAGATGTGCCTGGAGATGTATATGATATTTTCACAAATGCTGAAAAGCCTTTTCAAAAAGTTACGATTTCAACTGGTGAAGAGATTGAACTGACACCTTCCTCTTACACAAGATACCGCACTCTCCCAAACCGTGACGACCGCGCAAAAGTATTTGATGCTTTCTTTAATGATTACGGAAGATATAAAAATACTCTAGGTGCAAATCTTGGTGGTAAGGTTAAGAAAGATTGGGTTTATGCAAAGAACAGAAAATATGAATCTTCATTGCACGCAGCTTTAAACGCAAATAACCTTCCAGTTTCGGTTTACACAACCTTAATAGAACAGGTGAACAATCATCTTCCAACTCTTCACCGTGCACTTGATTTAAAGAAACGAATGCTTGGTGTTGACGAACTCCGGTATTACGATCTTTACGTTCCCCTTGTTGAAAAAGTTGATATGAGCTTTACAGTTGAACAGGGACAAAATGCAATCCTTGAAGCAATAAAACCTCTTGGCGAAGAGTATGTTTCTGTACTCCAAAGGTCTTTCAATGAAAGATGGATTGATTACATTCCAACTGTTGGTAAAAGAAGCGGCGCATATTCATCTGGTGGAGCTTATGACGTTCATCCTTATATATTAATGAACTGGACAGATGATTATGAATCTGTTTCAACTCTGGCACATGAACTCGGACACACAATGCACAGTTACTTCTCAAATAAAACTCAGCCATTCTCAAAGGCTAACTATGCAATCTTTGTTGCAGAGATAGCATCAACCGTGAATGAAAATTTTCTCAATAACTATATGGTTCAGAATGCAAAAAGTGATGAGGAAAAACTCTACTTGCTCGGCAGCTATCTTGAATTATTAAGAACGACTATTTTCCGCCAAACATCATTCGCAGAGTTTGAGTGGGAAATCCATAAAAGAGCAGAAGCTGGTGAACCATTAACCGGTGAAGATATGTGTGCAATTTATTTTGATATCGTTAAAAGATATTACGGTCACGATCAAGGTCACTGTGTTGTTGATGATTATGTTCAGTATGAATGGTCTTACATTCCTCACTTCCTCGGATATAATTATTACGTATATCAATACGCCACCTCGCTCATTTACGGAACCGCATTCGTAGAAAAGATGGCAAACACAGGACAAACTGCAGTTGATGATTACTACAAAATTCTGAAGGGCGGCGGTTCAAAATATCCCGCCGAATTAATCAGAGAGGCAGGGATTGATCCAATGTCCCCCGAACCGGTTGCACTAACAATGCAAAAGATGAACAAGGTAATGGATCAGATGGAAGAAATTTTAAAAAAGCTGGGTAAATAATTTTTCCTATTGTGGGGACACAATATATTGTGTCCCTACTAAGAAACACTTAGCTGAAATAAATCCATATCAAACCAACACAAATAATCAGCAGAACTGATAAAAGAAAATCTCTTTTTCTCCAAGCTCCATCTTCGTTGTTTACTTCCTTTGTTGTTGTATGAATAGTCAATCCATCAACTTTCTGAGATGCAGGTTCTTGGGTGAGATAGCTTACAATCACTAGCACTAAAGCACATATCAGGAAGAGCAGAAAAGCAAAGTGCAGGAAATTAAGATCTGCATATTGATATAAAAATCCCCCGATTGAATCTTTCATTAATTCCAATATCAATCTGGCTATGCCGAGAACAAATCCAGTAATTAAAGCGGCTATCGCTCCCTGCGAATTCACTCTTTTTGAAAGAACACCAATTAGAAATATTGCAGCTATCGGTGGCGAAATGTAGGCCTGAACGCTTTGAAGATATTGATAAATCTGTCCTGAAATTAATTTCATCATTGGAATCCATAAAAGTCCAAACGCGACAAGAACTACAGTGGCAACTCTTCCAACAAGCACTAAAGTTTTTTCAGTCGATTCGGGACGAAGCTTTTTATAAATGTCCCACGTAATTAATGTTGAACAGGAATTAAAGACTGAGGAAAGAGAACTCATCAGTGCGGCAAGCAATCCTGCAACAACAATGCCTTTTAATCCAGCCGGAAGAAGAGTTCCGATTAATGTTGGCAGTGCGTGGTCAGGCGATTCGAGAGTGATATCTCCCTTTTGAGTTAATGCGTATGCGATCACCCCGGGAATTACAAAAAGAAAAAGCGGCAGAAGCTTTAAATATCCTGCAAAGATAGTTCCTCTTCTTGAATGATTTATATCCTTTCCAGATAAAACTCTTTGAACAATGAACTGATCAGTACACCAGTACCACACTCCAAGAATTGGCGCACCGAAAATAATTCCAGTCCATGGGAAATTCGGATCACTCATCGGTTTCCATAAGCTGAAAAATCCCGATCCGGCGTGATCGTAAAGTTCACTAATTCCACCAAGCTGAATCAGCCCAACAATTGCAACTGTAATTGCGCCTGCGATAAGGATAAACATCTGAACCATATCTGTGTAAAGAACTGCACGAAGTCCACCAAGTGCGGTGTAAATTCCGGTAATGATTACAACGATCAGCGCACCTGTCCAGAATTCAATACCCATTAATGATTCAAAAATAATTCCGCCGGCAGCAATTGTAACCGAAATTTTGGTGAGCACATATCCAACAATTGAAATGATGGCGAGATACCAACGAGCTCCTGAAGAGTATCGTCTTTCCAGAAATTCCGGCATAGTAAACACTCCGCTCTTCAGATAGAATGGAACGAAAAGCCAACCGAGAATTAATAAAATTAATGAGGCGAAAATTTCAAATTGACCGACGGCAACACCACTCGCCGCACCGGTTCCTGCTAAACCAACAAGATGTTCGCTCCCAATGTTTGAGGCAAAGAGTGAAGCACCAATAATGAACCAGCCAACATTTCTTCCGGCAAGAAAATAATCTGACGAATCTTTGCTTTTTCTTTTTTTACTGAATGAAGACCAGAATGCAACAAGAAATACCAGTATGAAGTACGCAGCAATAAGTATCCAGTCTAAATATTCAAGCATAAAGTTATTTCAATTTGTATAAAAACTATTTTTTTGCTTCTTTGAGTCTTAGTGCCTTTGTGGCAGAAATGTAGTCTGTGAACTGAAAAATGATTAGCCACGAAGACACAAAGTCACCAAGATGAAATCAAAGTGATAAATTATTTTTTCTTTATTATAGTAAAAAGAAAATTTGTTATCTCGGAATAAAGCTAATTGCTGTTCCACCACCAGGTGCAAGCTTTAAGTTCAAAGTATCGGAATTGCTGACTGCTTTACTTTCAATTTTATATGCAGTCGGATTATTATCCCAATGTGAATTTTCTGCATCTTCATAAAGAACCACAGTATAATTTTTCCCTTCATCCAAAAAACTTAACGAAACATCTATCGTTCGGGCATTTTCATCAGTAATGCTTCCAAGAAACCATTTGTCAGTGTTTCTTTCTTTTCTTGCTATCGTAATAAAATCTCCGATTTCACCATTCAGAACAATTGAAGTATCCCAATCAACACCAACATCTCGTATAAACTGAAATGCAGGATGTCCTTCCTCGTCTCGGCTGGACGAAGTCCTGACGGAATAATTTTCAGGAAGATCTGCAACCATTTGAAGCGGACTATAAACCACAACGTACAATGCAAGCTGATGTGCAAGTGTTGTGTTCACCTGGTTTTCTTTTTTATACTTATCAAATTTTATATCGAAAATTCCCGGAGTATAATCAATCGGACCCGCAAGCATTCTTGTGAAGGGAACTATTGTCAAATGTTCCGGGGGATTACCACCATCAGGTGACCATGCATTGAATTCCTGTCCACGCAAACCTTCTGCACTGATCAAGTTCGGATAAGTTCTTCTCAATCCTGTTGGTTTAATTGGTTCGTGAACATTTACCATAACTTTGTATTCTGCAGCTTTCTCCATCACTTTTCTGTAATGATTCACCATCCACTGTCCGTGATGATATTCTCCTTCCGGAAGAATTTGTCCGACGTAACCTGTTTTAACAGCGTGAATATCGAGACTTCTGCATAATGCAAATGCAGTATCCCTTTGTTTTTCATAAGTCATAATTGCCGCGGAAGTTTCGTGATGCATAATGATCTGAACAT